>CAZZWW010000100.1:0-8789 GCA_964657815.1 Vulcanimicrobiota bacterium
ACCGCCGTCGGCTTGAGCACGTTCACCGTACGCGCCACCGGCGCTGCGAGCGGAGAGGACACCGGTGCCGGGCTTTCGCCGTCGGCGGAATCGCCTTCCGTCAGCGGCTCGAACTTCAACGAGAACTGTACCGAGGGATCGAAGAAGCCGGTCATCGCCTCGAACGGGATCAGCAGCATCTCAGGGACGCCCTTGAACGAGAGCCCAACCTCGAACGAGTGCTCGGTGACCTTGAGGTCCTCGAACTGGTGCTGAAGGATGATCGTCATCTCTTCCGGATAGGCGTCGCGCATGCGGCTCGACAGGCGCACGCCCGGCGCGTGGGTGCGGAAGGTGATATAGAAATGGTGATCGCCGGGCAGGCCGTTCTTGGCGGCATCGGCGAGCACGCGGCTCACCACGCCGCAGAGGGCCTCCTGCACGAGCAGGTCGTAGCGGATCAGGTCGTTCGGCATTCTCGGGTCCGTGACGGAGAGACGCGGGCGAATGGCGGCGGGCGCACGCCGGGCGATCGTCGCGGCCGATTATGCATTCCGCTTGAGGAAATGAAAGCCGCGCATGCACGTCTGCGGGAACGGCGAAGCCGGCGCGTCCTGGTTGCAACATGCGGGAGAAGTGGAGGCTTCTGTTGCCAGGTGCCTCCGAACCCCGCCTTTAAGTGCTACCCTAAAGGACTTGATTTCGGTACCATCACCGCATTACGCGGCGAGGGCCACCGGAGCATAGTTGTCGTTGGCAACTATAGGTTTAGCCCGATAACGGCGGTGCAATGCCGGGCAAAAGAACGTCCTTTACACTTCCCGTCGAACCTGTTTCGCCCCCACCGGAAACCAAGGCCTTCGACCAATGGCTTCGGGTGGAGGCGCCGGGTACTGCCCCCGGGTCCGAAAAGCTTCATTACGACGCCGTTTATCGCCATATCCGCCTTGCGGCAGCCTCACGAATATAGGCGAGAACGCGGGCGGGCGAAAGGGCGTTGGCGACGGGCATGGCCAGACCGACGATACAGGATGCGCTCGACGCCGCGGTCCGCAGCGTCGCACGGCTGCCTGATCCTCGGCCCGCGCCGGTGCCGCTGACCCCGGTGCCGCTCGCGCTCAGCCTCGCCGGCATCGCCCTGGCGGCCCTGGCCTTCGCGGCGCTCGCCGCGGTGACGGCCGTCCTGGTGCTCTACGCCCGGCTCGGCCGCGACGGTTTCTCCGAATTCATGACGGATCTGCGGTTCGATCCGATCCTGCAGGCCCGGGTCGACGGCGCCAAGATCAGCGCGGCCTATGCCGGCGTGGTGCTGGCGGCGATCGCCGCGGCAAGGCTGCGCGGTGGCAGCGGCGCCTGGCCGGCGCTGCTGGCGGCGAGCCGCGGCCGCTGGCGCACCCGCGACGCCTTGCCGATCGCGCTCGCCACGCTCGGCTACGCCGTGGCCTTCACCTTGATCCGGGTCGCCGGACGCGAGCACCATCTTCTGACGCTCGGTCCGACCGACTACGTGCTGCTCGGCACGCTCACGACCAATCTGGTGATCCTGGCGCCGCTGGCCGAGGAGCTTGTGTTCCGCGGCTGGCTCTACACGGCGCTGCGGGCGCGCTGGCGCTTCCTGCCGTCCTTCCTGCTGACGGCGGCGGCCTTCACCGCGATCCACTATGACAATCACCGGCACATGCTGCGCGTGCTGCCCCTGGCGCTGGCCGTCGGCCTGCTGCGCGAGCTGACCGGCAGCATCCGCCCGACGATCGCGCTCCACGCCACCTACAATCTCACGATCGTCGCGATCACGCTGGCCGCGGCATGAGTGCTCGACGATCGAGCGAAAGCGCTTGAGCTTGCCGCGTGCAGCGCCGACAAGCGGGCACAAACGGAGCCTCATCCTTGTCGCCCAGCTCGAGCGCCGCCGCCGACCCGCCGGCCGCGGTCCCTTACGGCCTCCTCGGCCTGATCCTCAGTCTCCTCGCGATCCTGGCCCTGACCCTGGTGTTCGCTTCGATGGCGGTGGCCCTGGTCTTCGCCGGCCTCGCGGCGGTGCACGGCTTCCAGGGCGCGCTCGAGATCGCGAGGGCGACGCTCGAAAGCCCGAAGCCCGGCGCCCGCTCGTCCGAGGGGTTCGACGTGGTGCTCGGCATCGGCGCCTACGTCGCGCAGATCCTGGCCGTGCTCGCGGTGGCACGTTTCCGCGGCGGCCGCGACTGGAGCGCGCTCGTCGCCTGGCGCGACTGGCAGCCGAGCCGGCACTGGAAGCTCTTCGGCGGTCTCATGATCCTGACGCTGATGTGGAGCGTCGGCGCCAGCATCGTCATCGAGCACGTCTACCCGCAGGCCAAGGACTGGGTCACCGCGCCGAAGGAGACGGTCTGGATCATCGGCTTCCTCGCGCTCGCCGTGCTGTTTGGCCCGTTCGCCGAGGAGCTGCTGTTCCGCGGCTGGATGTACACGTCGCTGCGCGCCCGCTTCGGCCTGCGCGTCGCCGTCGTCGTCACCTCGGTCCTGTTCGCCCTCGCGCACTGGGAATCGACGCATCTCTACGCCCTGGCGGTACTCCCGGTCGGCTTGGCACTCGCCGCGATCCGTGAGCGCACCGGCAGCATCGCCGCCTCCATCACCTTTCACGCGCTCTACAACGGTGTCGCCTCGGTGCTGCTCTTCGTCGGGCAGTAGGGCAGCGCCTAAAGCGGAATGCCCTGCGCCTGGACGAAGGCGCGGATCGGCTCGCGCAGGGAGCGACCGCCGTCGATCTGGACGATGAGGTCGTCGACGTAGTCGGTCAGCTTGCCGAGGTCGGTCGCGAGCACCGCCGCCTTCACCGGCCCGATCGACGCCGGCGACATCGACAGGCCGCGAAAGCCCAGCGCCAGCAGCACGACCGCCTCGAGCGGCTTGCCGCCCATCTCGCCGCAGAGGGTCAGCGGCGTGCCGTGCTCGGCCATCGTCCGCGCGACGAACTGCAGCGCGCGCAGCACCGGCGGCGAGAGCGAGTCGAAGCGGCCGGAGACCCGCAGGTTGTCGCGGTCGGCGGCGAACAGGTACTGCAGCAGGTCGTTCGAGCCGACCGAGACGAAGTCCACGGCGGCGCAGATCTCGTCGAGCTGCCACAGCAGGCTCGGCACCTCGAGCATGATGCCGAGCTCGAGCTTGGCCGGCAGCGGATGGTTGTAGCGGGCGAGATAGCCTCGCTCCTGATCCACGATGCCCTTGGCCTGGTGGAACTCCTCCACCGTGGCGATCATCGGGAACATGATGCGCAGGTCGCGGCCACCGCCGGCCCGCAGCATGGCGCGCAGCTGCGTGCGCAGCAGCGCCGGACGGTCGAGCCCGATGCGGATGGCGCGCCAGCCCAGCGCCGGGTTCTCCTCGTCGACCTTGTCCATGTAGGGCAGGACCTTGTCCGACCCGATGTCGAGCGTGCGGAAGGTCACGGCCTTGTCGGGTGCGGCGTCGAAGATCGAGCGGTAGAGGGCCTCCTGCTCGCGCATGCGCGGGAAGCGGTGCGCCACCATGAACTGGATCTCGGTGCGGAACAGCCCGATGGACACCGCGCCGGTCTCGGCGACATGCTGGAGGTCGACGACAAGCCCGGCGTTCATATGCAGGTCGATCGCCACGCCGTCGCGTGTGACGCAGGGCTGGTCGCGCAATTCGCGGTACTGGGCCTGGCGTCGCGCGCGCAACCGCGCCTTCTCACCGTAGGCGTTTTCGACGTCTTGGGTCGGGCGGACGTAGACGTCGCCGCTCGTGCCGTCGACGATCATCGAGTCGCCGGCCTCGGCGAGGTTGATCACGTTGCCGACGTTGCCCACGGCGGGGATGCCGAGCGAGCGTGCCACGATGGCGACGTGGCTCTGCGCGCCGCCGTCCTCCAGCACGAGGCCGCGCAGCTTCGAGCGATCGTAGTCGAGCAGGGCCGCCGGACCCATCGAGCGCGCCACCAGGATGGCGTTGTCCGGCATGTCGGCGTGGTCGGCGACGAAGGAGCGGCCGACGAGCTGGTGCAGCAGCCGGTTGGCGAGGTCGTCGAGGTCGTGCAGGCGCTCGCGCAGGTAGGGATCGGTCTGGCGCTGCATGCGGGCGCGGGCGTCGTTCTGCACGCGCTCGACCGCCGCCTCGGCGGTGAGGCCTCCGGTGATCGCCTCGCGCAGCCGGCGAAGCCAGCCGCGGTCGTTGGCGATGGCGCGGAAGGTCTCGAGGATGTCGCGGGTCTCGCCCTGATCCTGATCGCCGTGGTCGATCAGCCGGTCGATCGAGGCGCGCATCGCCTCGATCGCGACGTCGAGCCGCTTCAGCTCGGACGTGACGTCCTCGGCGACGATCTGCTTCACCACGATGCGCGGCTCGTGCAGCACGGCGTGGCCGAGGCCGATGCCTTCGGTGATCGGCGTGCCGGAGAGCGACAGTGGCCGTCGGTTGGCGAAATCGTGGTCGGAGGCGGCGAGCGACTGCAGCTCGCCCGAGGCGATCATCTCGGCGAGCAGCATGGCCGTGGTCTGGAGGACTTCGACCTCCTCGTCGATGTAGAGCCGGCGCGCCTTGTTCTGCACCACCAGCACGCCGAGCGTGTTGCCGCCGCGCAGGATCGGCACGCCGAGGAACGAGGTGTAATCCTCCTCGCCGGTCTCCGGCCGGTACGAGAACGAGGGGTGATGCTGGGCATCCGCCAGCGCCAGGCTCTCGGCCGTCTGCGCGATGAGGCCGACGAGGCCCTCGTCGGCGCGCATCGTGGTCTGGTGCACCGCCTCGCGGTTCAGGCCTTCGGTGGCGTAGAGCTCGAGGCGCGAATCGGCGCGCAGCACGTACACCGAGCAGACCTCGGCGACCATGTTGGAGGCGATCTGCACGACGATGCGGTCGAGTCGGGTCTGCGCGCTGACCGGCTCCGCCATGACCTCGCGGAGACGGCGCAGCAGCAGACGGGGACCCCCGTGAGCAGCCTGCATGGCCCTGTTGCACCTTCCCTCGAGCGCGACCCTCCACGGTCGGCGCCTTGCATGGCGGGCCGGCTTCGCTGGGCCACCTGCCGGGTCCCGCCGCTCCTCGGCGCCCGTATACAGGCTGCAAATCCGCCGCCGCAAGCCTGCCCTCTGACAGTCGTTCGCAGCTTGAAACGAGTGGAAATATCGTGGGCAGCACGCCGCCGTCGCGCGCGTGTCACGGTCCTTTCGCAGGCGCCGTGCTGATTTGCCGGGCGGTGGCGCTCGACCGGCAGATCGGCGTGAGCGTCGTGCTAAAACAATTGCCCGGAGAGGGTTTTGCGTCGGCTCACCTGTATCGTGCTCGGCCTCTTCATGGTCGGCGCCACTGCCGTCGAGACGTCCGCCCCGCTCCGCGTCGCCGTGTACGACGTGCCGCCCTACGGCTACGCGGCGGCCAATGGCGAGATCGACGGCGTCAGCGTCGATCTCTGGCGCCGGGTCGCCGGCGCCATGGACCGGCGCTACACGCTGACGCCGGTCGCCGACATCGAGGCGGTGCTGGGCGGGCTCGAGCAGGGTCGCTTCGACGCCGCGATCGGCGCCATCACCATCACGCCGGAGCGCGAGGCCAGGGTCGACTTCTCCTACCCCGCGCATCGCTCAGGGGTGGCAATCGCCGTGCGCAAGGAGACGGGACCGTTTTCGGCGCTCCAGGCCTACGGAGCCGCCGCCTTCGAGCTAGGCGGCCTCATAGCGGTGATCCTGCTGGGCCTCGCGCTGACCGGCCTCGCCATGTGGGCGATCGAGCGCCACAGCCGCGCCGCCGAGCGCGGCGAGTCGCACGTGTCCTCGCTGCGTGACGGCCTCTACTGGGCGGTGGTCACCATGACCACCGTTGGCTACGGCGACAAGACGCCGAAGACCACCGGGGGACGCGTCATCGCCACGCTGTGGATGTTCGGCAGCCTGGTGCTGATCTCGCTGCTCTCGACCAGCCTGGTGTCGCGGCTCACTGCCGACCGCGTGGAGCGCAGCGATGCCGCCGCCGACATCGACCTCGCCGGCAAGCGGCTCGCGGCGGTGACGGCCTCCTCGGGCGCGGAATATCTGGAGGGCCTGCACCGCTCCTACGAGCCCGCCAAGGACCTTGCCGCCGCCCTCGACGCCCTGGCGGCGGGCAAGGTCGATGCCGTGGTCAACAGCGTCGGCGCGCTGCGCTACCTTGTCGCCCGGCGCCACGCGACCGGATTGGAGGTGGCGGGCGGCCTGCTCGCGCCGGCCTACATGGCGTTTGCGCTGCCCAAGGGCAGCCAGCTCAAGCGTCCGCTCGACACCGCGCTGATCAGGACCACCAGCGGTCCGGAATGGGTGGCGCTGGAGGACCGCTTCTTCGGGCGGTAGCGCGGGGCGAGGGCACCATCGTCGATGCGCCGAGCTGACGGCCCTCAGTCGCCGAACGGCGTCTCCATCCGCACCGCCGGCCCGGCGTCGGCGATGGTGAGCCGTCGCTTCAGCCGGTTGATCGCCTCGAGCTGCAGGTCGCTCGGCTCGCCGTAGGCGCCGGCGACCTTGCGCAGCATCTCGACGAGGTCGAGCCGCTCCTGCAGCGTCAGCTTGCGCCGCAGCATCGGCACGAGATCGTCGGCAACGGGCGAGAAGAACCGGCTGCCATCGGTATAGCTCCAGGCACGCACGAAGATCGCCTCGATGTTGGCGATGCCGAGCGGGTCCTCCATCAGCTCCATGATCGCGGTCTTCTCCGCCGCCGTGATCGGCGATCCGGTGCGCACCAGCTGCAGCATCAGGATCGTGGCGGCGAGCCGGGGGTCGGACACGCGTTCCAGCCTACTGCCGAAGAGGGTGAAGGCGGCGCGGTCGCCGTCCGGGCCGCTGGTGCGGCGCTGCACACCGTTCTTCGAATGCCACATCCAGTAGAGCACGCCGCCGATCAGCAGCAGGACGATGAGGAGCGGCATGCGGGGATCTCCGCGAAAAGCGTGTCGCCGCCTCTCGCGGCCGAGCTTGTTTTATCGTGCGCTGCTACTGCTGCGGCAAGTCGCCGGGCGGAACCCGGCCGGCCGGCCGGGCTTGCGCGCTCATGACGGGATCAAGCCGAAACTGCCGCGCGTCGATCGTCGGCGGCTCCCTCGCCGGCCTCATGGCCGGCCTGCTGCTGCGTCGCGCCGGCTGGGACGTCGATATTTACGAGCGCGTGCCCGACGACATGTCGGGTCGCGGCGGCGGCATCGCCACGCAGGAGCCGATGTGGGCGAGCTTCGCTCGGGCCGGCCTCGACGTCGCCGAGCGGCCCGGCGTCAGGATCGAGCGCCGCGCCGTGTTCGGCCGCGACGGCGCCGTGCTCGCGGAGAAGGCGATCCCCGAGACGGTCAGCTCCTGGGATACGATCTATCGGCTCATGCTCGGCGCGTTTCCCGACGAGCGCTACCATCTCGGACGCGGCGTCGCGTCGATCGAGCAGGATGCCGACCGCGTCACCGCCGTGTTCGCCGACGGCGCTCGAGAGACCGCGGACCTGCTGGTCGCGGCCGACGGTGCCGGCTCGACAATCCGCCGCGCGCTGCTACCCGACGTGCGCAGCGGCTACGCCAACTACGTCGCCTGGCGTGGCCTGGTCGACGAGGCCGACCTGCCGGCGATCGCGCGGAAGGACCTCGTCGGGCTCTGGTCGTTCTGCGTACCGCCGGGCGAGCAGATGCTGAGCTACACCGTGCCGGGCGCCGGCGGTGCCCTCGCGGAGGGCGACCGCCGGCATAACTTCGTCTGGTACCAGCCGGCCGAGCCCGAGCGCGAGCTGCCCGACCTGCTCACAGACGCCAGAGGCCACGAGCACCGGCCCAACATCCCGCCGCCGGCGATCCGGCCCGACGTGATCGAGGCGATGCGCACCCACGCCGACGCTGTGCTCTCGCCGGCCTACGCCGCCTTCGTGCGGGCGACCCGGCAGCCGTTCCTCCAGCCTATCGCCGACCATTTGTCGCCGCGCTTCGCCTTCGGCCGGGTCGTCCTCATCGGTGACGCGGCGGCGCAGGCGCGGCCGCACGTCGGTGCCGGCACCTCGAAGGCGATCGCCGATGCCGAGGCCCTGGCCGACGCCCTCGTGGCGCGAGCCGACGTGCCGGAGGCGCTGAAGGCCTACGAGGCGGAACGGCTGCCGTTGGCTCGCCGGATGGTCGAGTTGGGTCGCTGGCTCGGTCGCGGCCTCGACCCCGCCGTTGTCGACAAAGGCGACGGGGCGGATCAGGCCTGCGACACGCTGATCGAGGTCACCGCGCGCGGGCTGGTCGACCTGACCAGGCGGACCGGTCAGTAGCGCCCGGCCGCGCCCGGATCGCCGCTCGTGCCCGGCGGCTGCGGCTGGAAGCCGGGCGACTCGGGCGAGGCGGCCGGGGGCGCGGGGCCGTCGCGCTGCTTCTCCATCCGGGCCGCCTCGGCCCTGGCTCGGCGGTCGGCCTCGGCCTTGCGCGCGAGCTCGGCGGCGGCCCGTCGCGCCGCCTCGGCTGCTGCCTTGGCGTCGGCCTCGGCCTTCAGGCGGTCCGCCTCGCGCCGATGCTCCGACTGCAGGCGGGCGTTGAACAGGGCGCGCTCGCGGATGTCGAACTCGTAGGTCTCGAGGCGCGCGCTCTCGCGGGCGATGGCACGCGCCGCCACCGCGTTGAGGAAGGCGGCGACGTCGAAGGCGCGGCGCGGCGCGGCGAGCGGTCCGGCCTGGGTCACCACGATCGACGGCGGCGGCCCGCTCCAGTCCCTGGGCAGCGCGTGCAGCGTCTCGGTCGCCCGCACCGCCAGATGCAGCGCACGGACGTCCAGCGTGGCGCCGATCTCGCTCGACACGGGCGCGCCGGCAGGAGCGTCGTCGGCCGGCGTCAGTGT
>CAZZWW010000101.1:0-8788 GCA_964657815.1 Vulcanimicrobiota bacterium
CAGATGCAGCGGCAGGAAGCGAGGCCGCCGCAGCAGATGCAGCGGCAGGCGCCGCCCCCGCAGATGCAACGCCCGCAGCCGATGCAGCAGCCCCGTCCGGCCGGGCCTCCCGGCGGCGGCCAGCCACGACCGCAGGGCGGCGGCCAACCCCACGGCGGACCCGGCGGCCCCGGGCGGCCGGGCGAACGCTGAGCGTTGAAGTTTCCAGGGTGTCCATCCGCCGGCCGGCCCGGTGCTAGCGCTGGAGCCCTGGCGGCAGCGCGTCTCGGGGCCGCCTACGCCGGCAACCGGACAATGCCGACACCGCTGCCCGCCTTCCTGGATTCCGTGAAGACGACGCAGTGGTGAGCTACGGCCGTCGCATCGCCGCCGCCATCGCGGGCGGCGGCTCGCGCGGCGGCGGCGGAACGGGATCGTAGCGCTCGAAGCCAGAGGTGAAGCTGCCATGACCCTCGGTGAGGTCGCGCAGATCGTGGGAGTAGCCGAACAGGTTCGCCAGCGGCACCGTGGCGGCGGTCGCGAGCGCTTCGCCTCGGAGCGATCGACCCTCGATACAGCCGCGGCGCGAGAGGAGGTCGCCGACCACGCCGGCCTCGTAGTCCGGCGGCGCCAGCACCTCGACCCGCATGATCGGTTCGAGCAGGCCGCCGGCCTCGACGAGCGCCTCGCGGAAGGCGGCGCAGGCCGCGGCGGCGAAGGCTTCGGCGGAAGAATCACGATCGTGCCAGGCGCCGTCGACCAAGGTCACCCGTGAGGCGACGACCGGGAAGCCGAAGAGCGGCCCGCCGCGGGCGACATCCGCGATAGCGTCGGCGATGGCCGATACGAACGCGTCGGGCACGGCACCGCCGACCACCTTCGACTCGAAGCGAAGTCCGCCCGAGTCCGGCTCCAGCACCAGGATCAGGCGGGCAAGGATGGTGCCACGGACGCCGTCGTGGCGCTTCAGCGTGTAATCTTTTTGGGTGCGCACCAGGATCGCTTCGACGTAGCCGGCCTGCGGTGCGCTGGTCGCCAGCGACAGTCCGCAACGGCTCCTCAAGACATCGACCGCGCGATCCAGGCTGGCCTCGTCCGGGCCGCCGAGTTGCACCATGCCTTCGTCGACGGCGAGGCTCAGGTCGGGTTCGGCGGCGACGATCTCGCGCAGCGTGGCGAGGGTGGCATCAGCAAGCCGACCGCCGGCGCAGATCGATCGCGCCGAGATGTCGCGCGGCCTGGCCTCGATCATGATCGTGACCAGGGGCGCATGAAGTCTGCCCGGCATCGCGATCGCCTCGTGAAGAGCGCCGCTGGCGCTCCTACGCCGACGGCTGTTTCGTTCTCACAGCGCCGCCTGGCTCTTGGCGTCCGGCTTCTTGATCGTGGCGGTGCGGTCGCCCTTGTCGGCGAGCGACGGGCTGGCGGCCTTGGCAACGCTGGTGCGGGCGGCGGCCTTCTTGGCCGCGAGCTTGACCACCGGCGAGGCGCCCTTGGCAGAGGCCGGTTCGACGACCCAATCGGTGGAGCCGGCGGCGAGCGCCTCGGGGCGGCTCACGTCGGCGAGACCGGCCTTGGCGAATTCCGGGTTCTGGCCGCCATCGGCGTAGATCGTGCGCACCGACGGAGTGGTCGCCTCGAGCTTGGCGATCTTGGCGTCGTCCTCGGCCTGGCGGGCGGCCACCTCGTTCTGGATGCCGTCGTGCTGCAGCGCCGGGCACGGACCGCTCGGGTCGAGGTTGCGGGCGGTGGTGTTGAACACGTAGTGCCGGGCGCACACGCCGACCGTCACGTCCTGCTTCGACACCTCGAAATTGTCGGCGCCCTCCTTGAGGTTGCGCCAGAATCCGATGTTGGGGTCGTTGCGGTACTTGGCGAGGTTCTCGGCCGTCATGTGGAAGGGATAGGACTGCATCTGGATGGCCTGCTGGCCGCCGGAGAAGGCCTCGCGGGCGACGGCGTAGATCTGGTCGATCTGCGCATCCGTCATCGAGAAGCAGCCGGCCGAGGAGCAGGCGCCGTGCACGAAGATCGAGCCGCCCGAGGCGCCGTGCGCGCGGTCGTAGGCGTTGGGGTAGCCGACATTGAAGGACAGGTAGTACTGCGAGGTCGGGTTCATCTGGCCCGGCGTGATCCGGTAGAAACCTTCCGGCACCTGGCGGTCGCCCTCGCGCATCTTGGGGCCGAGCTGGCCGGACCAGCGGCACATCGGGAAGGTCTTGAAGTGCGCATAGCGCCCATCCGCCTTCATCTTCCAGATCTCGAACTCGGCTTCCTTCTTGTAGGTGCGGATGAGCACGGGCGAGGCCTGGGCGACGCCCTTCTTCTCCATCAGCGCCAGCATGTCGGGGTTGAGCGCGTGCGAGGCGCGCACCGATCCGGCCATGCCGAGGTCGCCCGTTGCCGCTTCCTCGCAGCCGGCGAGGCATCCCGAGGCGATGGCCGCCGCCGCGACGAACGCGAGGCGGGTATAGAGGCGCGAGGAACGCATACGGACCGACTCTCTCCAGGGAGGCCGCGCGTCCGCGCTCCCGAACACAACCATAACGCCTCGTCTTTGAGGCACCCGCAAGGCGTGGACCTTGGCCGGCGCCGGTAAACGAAACGTCAATCCGGGTGACGGGCTGATTCGAACCGGGTGGTGCGGAGCGGCCACATCCTTCGGCCCACTGACGATCGCGTGCCTGGCGGCAGGTCGTTCCCTTCGACGACCTTTCAGGCCGCCAGCTGCACCAGGAGATCGCGCGGCACGTCGCCGATCACGCAGATCAGCAGAGGCTCCAGGTAGACGCCGGCGGCGGGATCGTCGCGGTCGCGCAGCACGATCACGCCGGCATAGGAGGGCGCCAGGCCGTCCGCCATCGCGATGGCATTGGCGCGAGAAAGCGACCGGCGCGGGGTGCCGGGATGCAGCCGGCCGTTGGCGCCGGCGAGGAAAGGAACGACGATGTAGGTGGTGGTCAGCGCCATGACTGAAGGCCCCGTGGAGACCGAAGGAACATAGCAGGAACAAAGCTGCGCTTCAACGACCGAGTCGTTGCCGGGCGTTCGCACGGCGCAGCGCACCGCTGTTTGCCGGGCGGTTTCGCGGCTATGTAAGATGACGCGTACCGCCGATGAAAGGCCTCGATCCATGCGTCTCGCCTTCGCCTTCGCCGCCGCCCTGCTTGCGCCGGCCGCGCTGTCGGCGAGCGCCGCGCCCGATCCGCTCGCTACCGTGCTGCAGCTCGACAGCAACGCCAACGGCTACGCCTCGAACGCGTCGCAACGCGTGTTCCTGCCGCTGTCTCACATCGACGGCAGCGCCGGCCCGCAGGTGGTCGAGTGGAAGAAGGGCAAGCCGCTACCGTTTCCCGACGAGCGCTGGAACGGATGGAAGGCGGGCGACGACGCCGCGCAGGGCTTCGTCCGCGTCAACGCGCTGCGCGTCGGACCTCGCGGCTCCCTGTGGATCGTGGATGTCGGAGCGCCGGGTCTCGACAAGGCGCCGCTGCCCGGCGGCCCGAAGCTGATCAAGATCGACCTCGCGACCGACAGTGTCGCGCGCGTCTACCCGCTCGAGGCCGCCACCAACCCGAAGAGCTTCGTCGACGACGTGCGCTTCCACGGCGGCCTGGCCTACGTGACCGATGCCGGCTCACCCGGCGTGATCGTGGTGGACCTCGCCACGGGCGCGACGCGCCGCGTGCTCGACGGCGATCCCACGATGACGGCGCAGCGGCCGATCTCGGCCGACAGCCACGTGCTGCGCGGTCCCGACGGCAAGCCGGTCAAGATCCACGCCGACCAGCTCGAGGTCTCGCCCGACGGCAAATTCTTCTACTACCAGCCGGCGTCCGGCCCGATGTCGCGCATCGCCACGCGCTACCTCGACGATCCGGCGCTGCCCAACGCCCAGCTCGCCAAGCACATCACAACCTTCGCCAAGACGCCCTCGACCGGCGGCACCGCGATCGACGCCAACGGCACGATCTACTGCTCCGACGTCGACAAGCACCGCGTCTTGGCGATCGAACCGGACGGCAACACCCACGTCTTGATCGAGGATCCGCGGCTCCTTTGGGTGGACGCGATGTGGATCGACGCCGACGGCTTCCTCTACATGCCCGCCGCTCAGCTCGACCGCATGGCGCCGTTCAACGGCGGCGTGTCCAAGGTGCAATGGCCGGTCACGGTGTACCGCACGCGCATCGGAGTGGGGCCGCCGCCGACGGATCATCCGTGACGGAAAGAAGCCGCTAGTTGAGGTTTCTGCGAGGCTCCAGGTCCCAGTCCAACGAAAGGTTCGCCGCGATGTCCTTGATCTCGCGGGACAAGGCTTCGAGTTCGAAACTGCTCGGCTTGAAGGGGCATTCGATGCCTTGCGCCCTCTTTTCCGCCGAGAGTTTTCTCATCGTCCGCGCGCAGAGCAGGACAAGATCGCCGATCCTCTCGTAATCGTCGCGTAGTCCCATCGAGTGGCCTCGTCGCATCGCTCTCCACGAGCGAAGCTTTGCAGTTATAAGCTAGTCATTCCCTCGTCTTCGTAAAACCCCGAATAACCGGACAGACGGTGGAGGTTGACCACAATGTGCCGAGCATCGCTTTTTGTTAAGGCCATCCTCCGCACGGTGTCTCCATGACAGCGACCCTTCGGCTTGTCGACCTCTTCCTCGACATGATCGCCGCCGAACGCGGCGCCGCAACGAATACGCTGGAGGCCTACAGGCGCGACCTCCTCGCCTATGGTGTCGCGCTGGCAGCGCGGGGCCGGGGCCCGCTCGACGCCTCGACGGACGACGCGCGCGCCTACCTCGGGACCCTCGAGACCGCCGGTTACAAGCCCGCGTCGGCGGCGCGAAAACTCTCCGCGATCCGCCAGTTCCACCGCTTCCTCGTCGCCGAGACTCTGCGCGCCGACGACCCCTCGCAGATCCTCGAAGGACCAAGGCAGGGCCAGCGCCTGCCCAAGATCCTCAGCGTGGCCGAGGTGGACAAACTGCTCGCCGCCGCGGCCCAGGGCATCGACGACGAGACCCGCTCACCCGGGACGCGGCTGCGGCGGGCGCGCATGCACGCCTTGCTGGAACTGCTCTACGCCACCGGCCTTCGCGTCTCCGAGCTCGTGGCCTTGCCACGCTCTGCGCTGCGCGGGCGCGACCCGCTGATCCCGATCAAGGGAAAGGGCGGCCGCGAACGCCTCGTCGTGGTGGGCGACGTCGCCCGCACGGCGGTCTCGGCCTACCGTGACAGGCTGAAGGCGCTGCTGCCTCACGCGGCCGAAGGAGCGTGGCTGTTCCCGGCGGACAGCGACAGCGGCCATCTCACGCGACAGGCCTTCGCCCGCGACCTGAAAGACGTCGCCGTGGCCGCAGGCATCGCCGCGCATCGCGTCAGCCCGCACGTGCTGCGCCACGCCTTCGCGTCGCATCTCCTGCAGAACGGCGCCGACCTGCGCATCGTCCAGGAGTTGCTCGGCCACGCCGACATCGCCACCACGCAGATCTACACCCACGTGCTCGACGAGCGGATGAAGGCCATGGTGCGCGACCTCCACCCACTGGCGGATGCCGGCTGAACCCGCACCGACGCAGCTCCGAGCCAAGCGGAACGCCTTGCCCGCTCCCCGCGATAGAACCGCGAGAGGACCGATCCATGTCACGCTTCATCCTGCCCGCCACGACAGCCGTTGCCGCCTTGGCACTGCTCGCGACGCCACCGGCCGAGGCTCGCGCCCGGCACCGTCACCATGCGGTGATGCGCGCCGAGCCGGTTCCAGCCGCTGCGTCGGTCGAGCCTTTCATGTTCTACCCTCAGGATATCGAGGGCGGCGTGCCCGGAAACCTGCCTTTCAACAACCAGATCCGCAAGCACACCGACCCGCTCAACGCCAACGGAGGGCGCTAGCTGGCCGCCAACGCGTCCGACGCGAGAAACGCCCTTCAAATCAACTTCCTGTGCATTGTGCACGGGGCCGTTGCGTGTCCTTGTAGCCAAGCAAGACGTTGACGGACGACATCGAATGTTTCAGGCGATCGTGCACGCGCCCGCGCTTCGGCCCGGCGCCAGGCTCTGCCTCAGTGATCTCGCGCAAACCGTGACGACGCCACCCGCACGCCTCGTGGCCGGCGTTGGCGTGACGCTACGCTTCGGCACGTGCTGTCCAGACCATGGGTCGGGCGCCATCACGGCCCTCGAGGCCGACAGCGCCACATTGCGGGTCGCAGACACGCGGTGGCGCCTGCATCGCTGCCCGGCGCGTGCGGGCATCGACCTTCCCGGCATGATTTCGGAAGATTGGTTTGTGGTCGACCGCGCGGGCTAGCTAGCCTGCAGCACCTTGCCGGGGTTCAAGATCCCTCGGGGATCGAGCGCCGCCTTGATCGCGCGCATGGCATCGAGCGTCACGGGATCCTTCACGCCGGGCAGCAGGTCGCGCTTGAGCTGGCCGATGCCGTGCTCGGCCGAGATCGAGCCGCCGAACGAAGCGACGAGACCGTGGACGATGCGGTTCACCTCGTCCCAGCGTGCCAGGAAGGCGGCTTTGTCGCCACCTTCGGGCTGCTGGACGTTGCAGTGGATGTTGCCGTCGCCCAGATGCCCGAAGGCGCAGAGCCGGGCTCCGGGCACGACCGCCAGAACCGCCGGTTCGACGGCGGCGAGAAAGGCGGGCACAGTCGCCACCGGTACCGAGACGTCGTGCTTGATCGAGCCGCCGAAGCGCTTTTGCGCATCGGAGATGTTCTCGCGCAACGCCCACAGCGCCTCGGCTTGCGACAGCGACGAGGCGACGGTGGCGTCCTCCACCAGGCCGCGCTCGGTGGCACCCTCGAGAAAGTGGAACAGCTTGTCGCTCAACGCCTCGTCCGACTGGGTGGCGAGTTCGATCAGCACGTACCAGTCGTGCGGCTCGTGCAGCGGCTCGCGCGTCGCGGGCACAGCCTCCAGCACGAACTCGAGCGCGATGCGCGGGATCAGTTCGAACGCACGGATCTTGCCCCCCATCGTCTCGCGGAGGCGCTGGAACAAGGCCAACGCCTTGTCGGGGTTCGCGACACCGGCGAAGGCGGTCTCGACCGTGCGCGGTTTGGGATAAAGCTTCAGCACCGCCGCGGTGATGATGCCGAGCGTGCCTTCCGAGCCGATGAACAGGTTCTTCAGGTCGTAGCCGGTGTTGTCCTTCTTCAGCTTGGACAGGTTGGACAGCACGCGGCCGTCGGCCATCACCACCTCGATGCCGTTGACGAGCTCGCGGGTGTTGCCGAAGGCGATGACGTTGACCCCGCCGGCGTTGGTGGCGAGGTTGCCGCCGATCGTGCACGAGCCGGCCGAGGCGAACCACAGCGGGAACAGCCGTCCGGCCCCGTCTGCGGCGGCTCGCACGGCATCGAGCGTCATGCCGGCCTCGACGATCATCGTGCCTGTGACGGTGTCGATCTCGCGCACCGCGGCGAGGCGGGTCAGCGACAGCACGATCTCCCCATGCATCGGCGTCTGGCCGCCGACGAGCCCGGTGTTGCCGCCTTGCGGCACGACCGCCGTGCCCGTCTCGTGGCAGAGCGTGACCACGGCCGACACCTCCTCGCGCGTGCGGGGACGTACGACCGCCCGGGTCTGGCCGCGATAGAGGTCGCGGCGCTCGCGCAGGTAGGGCGCGGTGTCGGCCTCGGCCTCCAGCACGTGGGCATCGCCGACGATGGCGCGAAGCCGGGTCACGATGTCGTCAGCTGAGGATTCCGGGCGAGCCAGAACGTCGACGGTCATGGGCGTCTCTCGTGTGCCTCGATCCTATCGCGCGGCCGCGGTCGTCGTCACCCCAGCAATCGGCGCACCTTCTTCGCCGGCTTGCGGCGGAAGGCGGCGACGATCTCGACGTGGGCGGCGTAGCGGAACTGGTCGACCGGCACGATCCATTCGGCCACGAAGCCGGCGGCGACGAGGATCGCGGCGTCGCGGGCAAAGCTCGCGGCGTCGCAGCTCACCGAGGCGACCCGCGTGACCGCCGAGGCGGCGATCACGCGCATCTGCGCCTCGGCGCCCGCGCGGGGCGGATCGAGCACCAGTGCGTCGAAGGGCTTCAGCTCGTCGACGGTCAGCGGGCGTCCGTGAAGGTCGCGCGCGGTCACGCTCACCGCCTTCAGCCCCGGCGTCTCGCGCGCAGCGCGATCCACGGCGGCGAGGCCTCGCGGCTCGTTGTCGAAGCCGGCGACCTCCGAGTGGGCAGCAAGGCGCAGCGCGAAGGTGCCCACGCCGCAGAACAGGTCCGCGACGCGCTTGGCGCCGGCGGTCGCCTCCAGCACGCGGGCAACGAGCTCGTCCTCGCCAGCGGCGGTCGCCTGGAGAAAGGCGCCCGGCGGCAGATCGAGCCGCGCGGCTCCGAAGCGCACCGCCGGCTTGCGCCGTTCCAGCACGATCGTGCCGTGGTTCGAGAGCCGCGCCAGATCGTGCGCCGCAGCCACCGCTACGACGCGTGCCCGCTCGCCGTCCGCGAGCGGGCCGTGCCCGCGCAGGTCGATGTCGAGCCCCTCGAGCGTGGTGGTCGCAAGGATGTCGAGCGGCTTGCGCAGGCCGCCGCCGGTGTCGTTCAAAGCGGCGACGAGGGCGCGTGCGGCAGGCAGGGCCCCGATCAGGCCGGGGTCGAGGATCGGGCAGGCTTCGATCGCAACGATGGCGTGCGAGCGTGCCTCGTTGAAGCCGGTGCGGGTGCGCCCGTCGGCGGCCGTGCCGGCATGGAAGGTAGCCCGGCGCCGCCCCGCGCCGTGCGCGTCGACGAGAGGCGCCACCTCGGCCGCGAGGCCGGCGCGCGACAGCGCCTCGACCACGAGGCCGC
>CAZZWW010000102.1:0-8768 GCA_964657815.1 Vulcanimicrobiota bacterium
GCAACCTGCTCGACAACGCCTTCAAGTTCGCGCGCCGAGAGGTCATGTGCACGGTGCGGATCGAGGGCCGGTCGGCACGCGTCGTCGTCGCCGACGACGGCCCCGGTTTGAGCCCCGACGAGATCGCCGTGGTGCTGCAGCCCGGCCGCCGCCTCGACGAGGCGGTGCCGGGCTTCGGCTTCGGACTGACCATCGCCCGCGAGCTCGTCGAGCTCTACGGCGGCGAGCTGCGGCTGACACCGGGTGCGGTGGGGCTGGAGGCGGTGGTGACGCTGCCGGTCGGCGCACGGGCGCTGGCTTAGAAGACCGGCCCTCGCCCACCTTCCTCATGATGGAGGTCCGAAGGACCGTCTCGAACCACGCACGATCTTCAGCGCACCTTTCCGCCTACACGCGTGCCGCTTGGATCGAGACGCGCACCCGGAGCTCCTCACCACGAAGGAGCTTTTCATACCTCGCGATGTTTGCAATCCGCGCACATCCGAACGCAGCACGCTTGTCGCGGACTGAGATCCAGAACGTTGGGTAAGAAAGTGAGAGCTCATGACCCGGACCGCCCTGATCGTCGGCGCGAGCGGCATCGTCGGCAGCGCGGCGGCCGAGCGGCTCGTCGCCGAGGGCTGGGAGGTGCACGGGCTCGCCCGCAAGCCCCTGCCCCAGCCCGGAGTGAATCCCGTGGCCGCCGACCTGCAGAACGCCGGCGGCCTCGCCGCGGCACTCGCAGACTTGAAGCCGGAACTCGTCGTCTTCGCGACGTGGCTGCCACGCAAGACCGAGGCCGAGATGGTCGAGGTCAACGGCACCGCCGTGCGCGCCCTCCTCGGCGCGCTGCGGCCCGCCGGCAGCCTGCGCCACGCGGCGCTGGTCACCGGTCTCAAGCATTATCTCGGGCCGTTCGAGGCCTACGGCCAAGGCGCGGTGCCGCCGACCCCGTTTCGCGAGGACCAGCCGCGGCTCCCCGGCGCCAACTTCTACTACGCGCAGGAGGATGCGCTGTTCACCGCGGCGGCGCGCGACGGCTTCACCTGGAGCGTGCACCGTCCTCACACGATCATCGGCAAGGCGGTCGGCAACGCCATGAACATGGGCACCACGCTGGCGGTCTACGCCAGCCTGTGCCGCGACAGCGGGCGCCCGTTCCGTTTTCCCGGCTCGCGCATGCAGTGGGACGGTCTGACCGACATGACTGACGCGCGCCTTCTGGCGAAGCAGATCGTCTGGGCCGCCATCACGCCATCAGCGGCGGACCAGGCCTTCAACGTGGTCGACGGCGACGTCTTCCGCTGGCGTTGGATGTGGGCTCGCATCGCGGGATGGTTCGAGGTAAAACCGGCTGAGTTCGATGGCACCGTACGGCCGCTTGCGGAGCAGATGAAGGACGACGTGCCCGCCTGGGCCGATCTGACACGCCGGCACGGCCTCGCCGAGCCCGACCTCGCACGGCTGGCTTCGCCCTGGCACACCGACGGCGACCTCGGCCGCCCGATCGAGGTGGTGACCGACATGAGCCGGAGTCGCATGCTCGGCTTCTCCGCCTACCAGGCCACCGACCTCGCCTTCTTCGACCTGTTCGAACGGCTGCGGGCAGATCGTCTGATACCGTGATCCGCGGGAGGCGTCGTTCCGAGGGCGGCGCAGCCGAACCCGAAACCGGTGAGCGCTGACGATCCAAGGATAGAACGAGGCACGCCGGTTCCGGGTGCTCGCTTTGCGAGCCCCGGAATGCGCCGTCTGATGGATTATCAATGTATATCCCAAACCACGTCTCCTTCTCGACCTGAACCGCACCTGAATCATCGGGTTCAGGCCGGGTTCGGCACGGTCGCGCTACGCCATGGCTCCACGAACGGAGACCTGACATGGACGAAACGCTTCATTCCCCGGAACCGCGGACAGTCGCCACCCGCGCGCTGCCCCGCCGCACGATCGCCGCCGCCGCGCTGATCGCGGCGGCGGGCATTGGTGCCGGCGCCACCGCCCTCGCGCAGAAGGGCCGTGCCGTCACCCTCGTGGCACTCGCGCCGGAGCCGGTGTCGGCGCTGAAGGACGGCACGATGGCGGCGGTGAAGGGCGAGGTCGCCGAGATCTTCGGCAACAAGTTCGTGGTGGGGGACGGCAGTGGCCGGGCGTTGGTCGAGACCGGCCGCCGCGGCGAGGACGGCACGCTGGTCGTCAAGGGTGAACCGGTGACGGTGCAGGGCCGCTTCGAGCACGGCTTCCTGCACGCCGCCGCCATCACACATGCCGACGGCCACGCCGACGCGCTCGATCCGCCGCCGCCGCCGGCACGGACAGGCGGTCCGGAGCACGATCCACGCCCGCCGGCTTGACGCCAAAGGCTCGTGTCGGCGAACGGCCACCTCGATTCGAGCCTTGTCGACATACGCGCCGGTGGCAGGGTCTTTTGTCAACGAACCCTGACTTTGGCTCGCCTTTTTGTCGACGTTCCCTGACTTTGGCAGGGCTAAATGTCAGGGCTCGGACGACCTTTTGGTCTGGCTTCGACCGCCGGGAAGGGTTGGAAGAGCGCCGCTTCGGGTTGAGGCACGCTAGCCCGAACGACATGTCGCGCAAGGCTCAAGACGAGCCCGGCGCCACGGCAACGGCCACTTCGTTGCGGCGCAGGGACGGAATGGTGAACGGCGGGTCGTAGCCGAGCAGGAACGGCTCGCCCTCGGCCTTGCGGTCGTGCTTGGCGAGTTCGTCCTCGAGGATCCTGGCATATCGAGCGCTCTGCACGCGATCCAGCGAGCCTGAGAAGCGGATCACCGCCAAGGTCTGCGCCGGCACATCGACGATCCGGACGCTGCCGTCCTCGGGCTTCGGTGGGTCGGCGGCGGCTTTCTTCGGCAGGAAGAACCGCATAGTCGCCGGCGCGGCTTCGCCCGACGCGGGCGGCGCCAGCTTGCCGCCGCGCTGCTCGACCGGCGCCGTCATGGAGATCGTCTCCTTGCGGGCGTTGGCGCCGGCGATGTAGTCGAACAGCCGCTTGAAGTCGTCGCCCTGCGCCGCCGTCTCGACGGCGACGCGCGGGCCGTACTGCCGGATCTCGATGTCGTGGCCGATGGTCGCGACGACCTTGTAGGGCGGCTCCTCGAAGCCGGCGCGGATGCCGAAGATCGAAAGAAACGATTCGAGGAAGGTCAGCAGGAAGTAGAGCACCTTGGACATCCGCGGCCCTTCGTTTCGCTGCTTCTACACCTCGGCCATCTCGGCGAGAATGGCTTCCGCCGCGCCGCGCGGATCGGTCGCCCGGGTGATCGGGCGGCCGATGACGAGGTGGTCGGCTCCGGCCGCAAGCGCCGCCGCCGGGCTCATCACCCGCTTCTGGTCGCCGGCGGCCGCACCGGCCGGGCGGATGCCGGGCGTCACGAGACGCAGCTTTCGGCCGACCTGCCGGCGCATCGCCTCGACCTCCTCGGCCGATAGGATCAACCCGGCGATGCCGGCGGCAACGGCCTGGTCGGCGCGGCGAGCGACGAGGTCACGCACGCCCAAAGCGTAGCCGGCCTGTTCGAGATCGCCGTCGTCGTAGGAGGTCATCACCGTGACGCCGAGGATGCCGGTGGGACGATCGCCCACGCCCGCCACCGCCGCCGCCATCGTCTGCGGGAAGGCGTGCACGGTGAGGTAGGTGGCCCCCAACCCCGCGACCTGGGCGGCGGCTCGCTCCACCGTAGCGCCGATGTCGTGCAGCTTGAGGTCGAGGAAGACCTTCTTGCCGTCGCCGACGAGGCGCTCGGCCAATGGCAGGCCGCCGCCGTAGGCGAGCTCCAGCCCGATCTTGTAGAACGAGACGGTGTCGCCGAGCGTCGCCACGAGCCGTTCGGCCGTATCGAGGCTGGGCACGTCGAGCGCCACGATGAGGCGGTCGCGCGGTCCAACCACGGACGAATCGGTCAACGCGGCAGCCGGGCTTCGCGGCGCCGGAAGAAACCGTCGCGGCGCTCGCGGAACGGCCGGAACGGCGCCTTTTCGGTGCCACGCGGACCGAGGCGCTGCGCGTCGCGCGGCATCGTATCGAAGGTGTCCGCCCGTCCCTCGCCGCGCCGCCGATAGATCCAGACGCGAGCCGGAGGCAGATTGAGCCAGATCGGCGGCGACACGTCGGCCTCGAAGGGGGTGTCGGCGACACGCGGCACCGGCGAGTTGGCGCCGTAGGTGAACTGCACGAACGAGCCGCCCGGCGCCATCAGCGCGAAGGCGTCCTCCAGCAGCGACAGCCGCTGCGCGTCGGGCTTGTTGAGGAGTGGCAGGCTCGACACCACGGCGGCGGCCGGCTCGCTCAGGACGCCGCGCAGGCTGTGGCCGAGATCGTAGGCATCCCCCTGCACGACCTGGACGAGCGGGAAGCGCTTGCGGAGCAGGCGGCAGAATGCACCGTCGAACTCGACGAGCACGAGCCTGGCAGGATTGACGCCGCGGCGTACCAGGGCCTGGGTGATCGGCCCCGTGCCCGGCCCCAACTCGACGATCGGCGCCGTGCCGCTGGGGTCGACGGCGCGCGCCATCGTACGCGCGAGAAAGCGGCCGGAGGGCGATACCGCGCCGGTCAGAACGGGATTGTCGAGCCAGGTCTTGATGAAGCGGGCCTCGTCGGCGAGGCGTTCTTCGAGGCGGGGTCGGGCGAGCGACCGGTCCGGGCGGATGAGGTCCTCACGCAAACGTCGTCACCCCATCTCCTCGTTCCGGCGTCCTGACGGACATGCAACAGCGTCGTGACCACAAATGGGGCATTTGCTAACGCGCCGTCAAGAAAGCGTCACCGTTCGGCGGAGTTCCATCCCGCATCAGTTGAGGTCGTCGGGGATCGGGGGCAGCGGCAGCACGATGATCCCGTCCTCGAGCAGGTCGCGCGCTTCCGCCAGGGTGGCCTGCCCACGGATTCGCTCCTTCGAGCCATCGTCGTCGTGGATGCGCCGCGCCTCCGCCGCGAACGCGCGGCCGACATCCCGGGTCTCGGCGACGACCTTGTCGCGAAACGCCCGCACAAGCTGGCGCCGGTCGTCGTCGAGCAACGCGACATCGACCGCCCGGTTCGCGGCAGGCGTCGCTGGCTCCTCGAGCTTCGGCGGCGCGGTGGCTTCCATCGGCCCGATTGTGCGCCTGGCGACGACAGCCGGCGCCATGATCGCCTTGACGACGTGCCGCGACTCGCAGGTGGGACAGGTCACGAGCCCGCGCTCGGCTTGCTCGCCGAAGGCCGAGCTGTCGTAGAACCACGAGTCGAAGCGATGACCCTCGTCACAGCACAGGGCGTAGCGGATCATGGCGCGTCGATCAGCCGGCCGTCTCGCGAAGCCTGGCCTCGAGCTCGCCGGAGGTGTCGAGCGCATGGAGGTCGTCGCAGCCCCCGACGTGCTGGCCGGCGATGAAGATCTGCGGCACGCTGGTGCGGCCGCCGGCCCGCTCGCTCATCGTAAGGCGCGCGGCGCGGTCGCCGTCGACCTTGATCTCCTTAAAGGCAACGTTCTTGCGCGTCAGCAGGGCCTTCGCGGCATGGCAGTATGGGCAGAACATCGTCGTGTAGACCACGACCTCGGGCGACGCCATCGGGTTCTCCTTGCCCTCCCCATATGGCAACCGCCGCACCGCTTGTCACCAGTCTGTCACCCGCC
Organism: Vulcanimicrobiota bacterium; assembly: GCA_964657815.1. GTDB lineage: Bacteria > Pseudomonadota > Alphaproteobacteria > Rhizobiales > Beijerinckiaceae > RH-AL1. The sequence goes on from CAZZWW010000102.1 coordinate 5,619, forward strand.
GCCCGTGACCACCCTGGCGAAGACGAGGACGTCGACACGGCGGGCCCCGCCGCGCAACAGCGCCCGCGAGGCGGCATTGGCGGTGGCGCCGGAGGTGAGCACGTCGTCGACCAGCACCACGGAGCGGCCGGCGACGGTTCCACGCCGCTCCGCCGGCACGGCGAACGCCCCCTGCAGGTTGAGCTGCCGCTGCGTGCGTGACAGCCCGACCTGGGAGGGGGTCGCCTTGCTGCGGGCGAGCGCATCCAGCGCCACCGGCACGCCGCACCCTCGGGACACCGCGCGCGCCAGCAGAGCCGACTGGTTGAAGCGCCGCGCCGCAAGCCGGCGGCGGTGCAACGGCACCGGCACCAGCACGTCGGCCTCGGCGAGGATCTCCTCGCCGGCGCGCGCCATCCAGGCGCCCATCGTGCCGGCGAGCTCGAGCCGGTCGCCGTACTTCAGCCGGTGCACCAGCTGACGCGATGGCCCATCGTCGAAGCGCGCGACGGCCCGGGCGCGCGAGAAGACCGGCGGATGCGCGATGGCATCGGGCGACAGCAGGCCCGGCGCCCCGAGATCGGCCTCGAAAGGCGTCCCCAGCCGCTCGCAATAGGGCCGGTCGATGAAGCCGATCGCCGCCCAGCAGGCCGCGCAGAGCGCGTCACGCGCGGCTGTGGCCTTGCGGCAGGCCAGGCAGGACGGCGGGAACACGAGGTCCGTCGTGCGGCGCATTGCGGCACGACCCGCGAGCACGAGCAACGTCGTAATCGTGGATCGCGAAACCATCATCCCAAGCGCCCTAAGGGGGGTTCGAAGGAGGGTGCGAAGTTAGGCCTGAGCCGGCGGCATCGGCAACCGGGACGGGCCGGCGCTGGCTCCGACGGTGAAGGCCTCGCACGTCGAAGGGCGCCGCGGAGACCCACGACGCCCTTCGATGAGCCCGCTGTTTTCAGCGGCGCCCGGCTCGCAAGCTACCTACTTGATCATCGCCTGAAGCTTCTGGCCCTCGAAGCTCGCCAGTTCCGTGGCGTCGACGGTGCCGTCATGGTCGATGTCGGTGGCCTTGAAGGTGTCGCCCAAGGCCGCCGCGAATTCCGTCTTGTCGAGCGTGCCGTCCTTGTCGGGATCCGCCTTGCTGACATCCATGCCGGCTTCCTTGGAGTCGATCGTGCCGTCGCTGTCCTTGTCAGCCATCGCGAACTTGGCCATCGCAGCCGTCTTGGCTTCCTGCATGTCGATCGTGCCGTCGCTGTCCTTGTCGACGCTCTTCACCATGGCGGAGTTGTCGTCGGCAAAAGAGGTCGCGGGCGCGACGAACGCGAACGCGCCGAGCGCGAGGAAAGATGTGGCAAGCAAAGTCTTTTTCATTGTCGTCTCCATGGAAGATGCCCGATCTTTGGGCGCTCGGCATCTAACAGGCAGGAGTCAAGGGGTAAAGTTCCTGATTTTTTATATATTTTCACCCCGTTCAGGAACCTTGCGACCCTTTTCCCGGTCGCTTTCCGCCTCGTGCCGCAACGCCCATATCGGCCCTATGGCGACGCCCCCCGCGATCTTCGACATCCCCCTCTCGCGCTGGCGGTTGGCGCGCGCCGCAAACCGGCCGGCGGACTTCCTTCTCGCGCGCGCCGCCGACGACATCGTCGAGCGGCTCGGCGCCGTGCAGCGCCGCTTCGCGCGGATCGCCGACCTCGGCACGCCGGGACCGGAGCTGGCCCGGGCGCTCGCCCGCGCCTATCCCGAGGCGCAGGTCGCGCGGGTCGCGCCGCTGGGCGAGGTCATGCCGGGCGCGATCCACGGCGACCTCGAGCGGCTGCCGCTCGCCGCGGGGAGCCTCGACCTCGCCGTGTCCGCGCTTGCTCTGCAAGGTGTCAACGACCTCCCGGGTGCGCTGGCCCAGATCCGAACGGCGCTGCGGCCGGATGGTCTGTTCGTCGGCTCGCTTGTCGGCGGCCGCACCCTCGTCGAGCTTCGCGCGGTTCTGACCGAGGCCGAGACGACGATCACCGGCGGTGCCAGCCCGCGGGTGGCGCCTTTTGCCGACGTGCGCGACATGGGCGGCCTGCTGCAGCGCGCCGGCTTCGCGCTACCCGTCGCCGACAGCGAGGTGCTCACAGTGCGCTACGATACGATGTTTGCACTGATGGCCGACCTTCGCGCCATGGGGGCCACCAACGCGCTTGAGGCCCGCTCACGGCGGCCGGCGCCCCGCGCGCTGTTCCTGGACGCGGCGCGACTCTACGCGGCGCGCCACGCCGATGCCGACGGCCGGATCAGGGCGACGTTCGAGATCGTGTCCCTGTCGGGCTGGGCGCCGCACCCTTCGCAAGCCAGGCCGGCGCGCCGGGGCTCCGCGACCGCGAGCCTGGCGGACGCGCTCGGCGCAACCAGCGTCCCGCCGGGCAAGGGCTGATCTCCGGCAAACTGCGTCTTTGTCGTGCCGAAATCGTGTCGTCGCCGCCACAGGTCTCGGAAAACGGCTCTGCCCAGCGTCAACCGCTCGCAACGCCGGATAGACCTCCGGTCGTGCCGGACGTCTCGAACGACGGCTCCTTCCCTGTGCAAGAGAAGATTGTTCTGATCGTTCCGAGCCGCGTTCCTCTGGACTGGCCGTCAACCTTGATGCCGACGCACGATTGCGCCTTCTGCGAAATGCTGAATAGGTCCTTATCTGTAAAGGCGTTGCGGGGGCTGCGTCATGGCCGGCATATTCGACTTGAAAAAGGGAGCGTTCGACAGCTCCGAGGCGGGGCGCCTCTACAAAGCCTACGACATCGCGCTGCATGGCCTGCGCGCGACGCACGAGGTCGACCAGGCCGTGGTGCATCGCCTGGCGCGCTCCATCGTCAAGGTGGCGCGCACGGAGGCGGATTGCCTCAACAACGACGGCACCATCGATCCCGTCCGCCTCGCCCAGCGCGCGATCCTGCGCATGCTGCAGCTCAGCGCTCCCGCACGAACCGCCGCCGCGCATGACGAGGCCGCGTCCACCGAGGGCCCGCGGCGCCGGCTGAAGAAGGGCGCAGACGAGGGCGCCGCGCCGGCCGACAGCACCTCGCGCATCATGATGAAGATCTTCGACCGGACCAATTTCGCGAAGCTGTAGTTGCTGCGAACCATGCTGAAAGCGTGGCGCCAAACATCCGCCGGCTGGCGCGCCCTGAGGGA
>CAZZWW010000103.1:0-8757 GCA_964657815.1 Vulcanimicrobiota bacterium
GCGGCGGCGTAGGCGGCGACGGCCGCCGCCGGGAACGGTCCGAAGCGGTGCGCAGCGACGGCTTCGCCCTGACGAGGCGGCACGCTCACGCCGCCACCGCAGCGGTCGAGAACAGGCGCAGGATCGTCTCGATGCGCAGGTGGATCGCGCCGCTTCGTGCGGTGATCGCGCCGGTGAGGACGAGGCGATCAGGCGCCGTCTCTCGCCGCACGTCGAGGCACATCTCGTAGCGTTCACCGATGCTTAGCGGCGCAAGATAATCGAACAGTTGAGACTCGTGCACCGGCACGAGGTCCGGCTCCCCGGCCATCGCGAGCAGCGCGTCGCGCACCTCGGGAGCGGCCAGCCAGCGCATCGGGAACGTCGCCGGCACGGCGTCCCCCCGAGGCAGGCCGGTCGCGGCACGGAAGGCGGCAACCTCCGCCGGCTCCGCGCACACCGCGAAAGCACCGAGCGGTGTCACGCCGCCTCGCGAAGGACCAGGACGGCGTTGATGCCGCCGAAGGCGAAGGAGTTGGACATGGCGGTGCGGATCGCCATGGGCCGCGCGACGTTCGGGATCGCGTCCACGGGGCACCTCTCGTCGGGCACCTCGAAGTTGATCGTCGGCGGTGCGATGCTCTCGCGCATGGCGCCGAGCGTCACCACGATCTCCAGCGCGCCGGCGGCGCCGAGGCCGTGGCCATGCACGGCCTTGGTCGACGAGACCGGCACGCGCGGCGCACGCTCGCCGAAGGTCATCGCGAGCGCGGCAGACTCGGTCGCATCGTTGACCACCGTCGCGGTGCCGTGGGCGTTGACGTAATCGATCTCGTCCGGCTCGACCCCGGCATCGGCGAGGGCTTCGCGCATGGCGCGCGCCGCGCCGTTCACGTCGGGCGCGACGGGATCCTTGGCGTCGGTCGTGGTCCCATACCCGGCGAGTTCTGCGAGCACCACGGCGCCGCGCTTGCGCGCGTGCTCCTCGGATTCCAGCACGATCACCGCACCGCCGGCACCGAGCACCATGCCGTTGCGGTTCTTCGAGAAGGGACGACAGAGGTCGGGCGTCATCACCCGCAGCGCCTCCCAGGCGTACATCGAGTTGTTGGTGATGCAATCCTCGGTGCCGCCGACGAGCGCGATGTCGACGATGCCGGCGCGGATCATCTGCAGGCCGGTGCCGATGGCCTGGGTGGCGGAGGAACAGGCCGAGGCGATCGCGAACGAGGGCCCCTGCAGGCCGTAGCGCATCGACAGGTTGGCGGGACATGCCGAGGGGATCAGCTTGGGCACCATCAGCGGGTGCGGCCGGCCCTTCTTCACGAGAGAGAGGTGGATGCCCTCCTCGATCGTGACCATGCCGCCGATGCCGGTGCCGATGAACGTCGACGCGCGCGGACCGAGGCGCGTCTCGCGACCGTAGCCGGCCTGCGCCATCGCCTCGTCGGCGGCGACGAGCACGTACTGGCTGACCGGATCGCAGAACGGCAGGACGTCTTTGGAAAGGTAGATCGTGGGGTCGAAACCCTGGACCTGCGCGGCGATCTTGATGCGGCCGCGGTACTCGTAGGGGAACACGGGAGCCGTGATGCAGGACCGGCCGTCACGGGCCGCGGCCCACAGCTTGTCCGCGCCGACCCCGGCGGCCGACACGGCGCCCACGCCCGTGACGACCACCCGCTTCCGATCGGCCATCAGGCCTGCTGCTTTTCTTTGATGATGTAGCTGGCGATCGCGTCGATGAGCTGGCTGACGTTCTTGGCGTCGTGGAACGGCCCGTCCATCGGAATGTAGACGTCGAACTTGTCCTCGATGGCGGTCAAGATCATCACGATGTCGATCGACTTCAGGTCGAGGCTCTCGATCGTGGCGTCCGGCGTGACCTTTTCACGGTCGATCATTCCCTCGGTCACGATCGTGTCGATGATCTTCTCGACCAGTTCGTCGTGGTCGACGGGCGCCTTGACGACGGCCGCCGCATCCGCATCGACCGCCTGATTGTTGGTGTCCACCAATGGCTCCCACTCGTCGGCTTCGCCTCGTACCAGCCGCCTGCAAGACGGCGGCTCCGAGGGTGTTTCTGTTTTCAGTCCAGCGGCCGGCGGGGGTCTGTCCGGCAGGGCTCACCGCGGCCGCGCAATCGGCGACGCCCCTGCCTAGTCCAAAGCGATTGTGAAGGGAAGGCCCCCGCTGGTGGGACCGACAGAGGTCGAAACCGAGCGGCGCGAGGCCAGGCGTCAATAGACGTCGCGCAGATAACGCTTCTCGCGCGAGAGGGTCTGGACGTAGGCCAGGGCCCGCTCGTTATCCATATGCCCGTGCTCTTCGACGATGGCGGCCAGCGCCCGGTCGACATCCTTGGCCATCCGGCTGGCGTCGCCGCAGACGTAGACGTAGGCGCCATCCTCTAGCCAGGCCCAAAGGTCCGCGCCCCGTTCGATCATACGGTCCTGCACATAGACCTTCTTGGACTGATCCCGCGAGAACGCGAGGCTGAGATCGGTCAAAAGCCCGTCTTTCCTCATGTCGATCAGCTCGTCGCGGTAGTAGAAGTCGGTCGCCTCGTGTTGATCGCCGAAGAACAGCCAGTTGCGCCCCTTCGCGCTCGTCGCGCGACGCTCGTGCAGGAAAGCCCGGAACGGCGCGACCCCGGTGCCGGGTCCGATCATGATGACCGGCCGCTCCGCGTCCTTGGGCAGACGGAAGTGCGAGGAGGTCTGGATGAAGATCGGGACCCCGGTCTCGCCGGCGCGGTCGGCGAGGAAGGTCGAACACATGCCCTTCCGCTTGCGCTCGCCGTAGCGCACGGCGGAGACGGTCAGATGGACCTCGTCGGGATGCGCCTTCGGGCTCGACGAGATGGAATAGAGCCGCGGCTGGGTTCGCTTGAGGCCCGCCGCGAACTCCTGCGCGGAGGCTTTGATGGGGAACTCGCTGAGAAGGTCGGCGAGTTGGCGTCCCCATAGGAAGGTCTTCAGATCGTCCTTGCGATCGTCCGCGAGAAGCGACTTCAGATCCCTCTTGTCGGTCCGCTCGGCGATGAGCTGTATCATCTCGCGGCTGGGGCGCGTGAGCTCGAAATCGTTGAGCAGCGCGGTCTTGGCCGGCAGATCCCCCTTGCCTTTCACGGGAATCGGCGCTTCGGCGTCGAAGCCCATCGCCTCGATCACCTCGTCGACGACCTCAGGGCAGTTGCTCGGCCAGACGCCCAGCGCGTCGCCGACCTCGTAGGTAAGACCGGATTCGGCCAGCGACAAATTGAAGAAACGGGTCTCCTTGCCCGCGCCGGAGCTGTTCAGGCACACGTTGTCGATCAGTCTGGCACGAAACGGATTTGCCTTGCTGTACCCGTTCTTGGCATGGCCGTTCGCCTTGCCGCCGGCGCCAGCCTGCACCTTTGCGTTGGCAGGCTTCTTTGTGTCTTCATCGTCTTTCTTTCCGGGCTCCGCCGCCAGCTTGGCTGCAGAAGCGGCCAGCAGCTCCGGCAAGCCCTCGAACCAGGATTCCGCCTGCTCCTCGTAGTCCGTGTCGCAATCGACGCGATCCTTCAGCCGCTTGGCGCCGAGTTCCTCGAGCCGCGCGTCGAGGTTCTTGCCGTGGTTGCAGAACTGGTCGTAGGACGGGTCGCCCAACGCGCAGACGGCGTAGCGCAGGCTTTCCAGCCGCGGCGCGTCATCCGACGACAGCAAGTCCCAGAACGCCTTGCCGCCGTCGGGTGGATCGCCGTCGCCGTAGGTCGAGGACACCAGGATGACGCAGGTCTCCTGCGCGAGCTTGCCGGCGTCGTAATCGGCCATGCCCACAGCCTGGGCCTTGGCGCCGCCGTCGTTGAGCTTGGTCGCGATCGTCTCGGCGAGTTCCTCGGAATGGCCGGTCTGCGAGGCCCAGAGCACGGTCACGCTCGCTGTATGGTCGCCCGTCTCGGCCGCCGGCTCTGCCTCGCCACCGCCCTCCCCGCTGCCGTTCGACCTGCCGTTAGCCCGGCTGTAGAGACCGGCGAGGACGCCGTCGAGCCACAGCCTTGTCTTCTCCGCGACGGGCGCCTCCGGAGGGATCACCGGCAGGAAGCCCAAGGCCTCGGCCGACTGCAAGCCGGACATGAAGCCCGACAGGTAGACCGTTTCCGCCTCGCTGAACGACGGCGGCTGCACCGGCTTCAGATCGATCGCCGCGCAGAAGGCGCTTGCCATCGCTTCGAATTTCGGTCGGGTAGCTGTCATCACGCCATGACCTTCTTCGCCGGCCCGCACCGTCTCGGCGGATGCGCCCGGCCTCTCCGTCTCATCCTGGCGAACCCCGACCTCCGTCTGCGCCGGCCCGACGCGCTCCAGCGAGACCGCGCAATATTTGAAGGCCGCCTGCTTCGAAATCGGGTCGGCGGCACCGGTCGTGACCGCGTTGATGGCGAGATGATCGCCGTAGGTGTCGTTCCAATGGAACGGCACGAAGCAGTTGCCGGGTTGGACACGCTCGGTGACGTTCGCCGGCAGGACGACCTTGCCGCGGCGCGAGCGGACCTCGATCTCATCCTTCTCCTCGATCCCTGCTGCGCGTGCATCATCGGGATGGATCTGGACGAAAGGCCCGGGATTGAGCTTGTTCAGCGTCGGAACTTTGCCGGTCTTGGTCAGCGTATGCCACTGATGCGGCAGGCGGCCGGTGTTGAGGACGAACGGATAGTCCTCGTCGGGAGATTCGGCCTGCGACGCGGCGGTCCGCGCGTAGAAACGGGCGCGGCCGCTCGACGTCGGGAAGGCCAGCCTGGGGCGGGCGCCGTCCTCACGTTCGAGCGGCGTCTGGCTGATGCCGTCGTTCAGGTAGCGGATCGGGTTGCGATCCTCCGCCTTGTCCGGCGGGCAGGGCCATTGCAGCGGCGTCTCGTGCAGCCTCTCGTGCGAGGCGCCGCGAAGGTCGTAGCCGGTCTTCGGATTCCAGGCCGTCTTGAGCTCGTCGAAGACCTCGGCGGACGATCGATACGAGAACGCCTCCTCGTAGCCCATCGCGCATGCGACCTTGGCGATGATCTGCCAATCCGGCATCGCGTCGCCCGGAGGCTCGACCGCCTTTTCCATCAAGGTGAGATTGCGTTCCGAATTGACCATCACGCCCGTCGCCTCGGCCCAGAGCGCGCCGGGCAGCAGGATGTCGGCGTAGATGTTGGTCTCGGTGACCTGGTAGACGTCCTGCGTAATGACGAGTTCGGCCGCCCTCAGCCCCTCGATCGCATCGGTCCGGTTGGGCGATGTCGCGATGGGATTGGTGCAGATGATCCACAGCGCCTTGATGTCCTTGGCCTGCAGGGCCTTGTACATCGAGGCGGCGTCGAGGCCTGGCTCGTCGCCGATGGTGCCCGGCGCGATCCCCCAGAGGTCCTCGACGAAGCGCCGGTCGTCTTTCTTGGAGACGCTGCGTTGCCCCGGAAGGCCGTAGCTGAGATAGCCCATCTCGCGTCCGCCCATCGCATTGGGCTGACCGGTCAGCGAGAACGGTCCGCTTCCCGGCCTGCAGATCGCGCCGGTCGCCAGATGCAGGTTGCACAGCGCGTTGGTGTTCCAGGTGCCGTTGATGCTCTGGCTGAGACCCATGGTCCAGCAGCTCATCCACTCGCCGGCTTCGCCGATCCAACGCGCCGCCTTGCGGAGATCGGCCTCGGCAAGGCCGGTGATCTCCGCGACGCGCTCCGGCGTGTACTCCTCGAGGAACGCCGGCAGATCGGCCCACCCCTCGGTGAACTCCGCGATGAAGTCGTGGTCGATGAGATCCTCGGCGACGAGGAGGTGCAGCAAACCGTTGAAGAGCGCGATGTCGGTCCCGGGCTTGAGCTGCAGGAACAGGTCCGCCGCCTCCGCCGTCGCGGTCCGTCGCGGGTCGACGACGATCAACTTGGCGCCGGCCCTCTTCATCCGGTCCTTCATGCGCAGAAAGAGGATCGGATGGCAGTCCGCCATGTTCGAGCCGGCGATGAAGAACAGGTCGGCCTTGTCGAAATCCTGGTAGGAGCCCGGCGGCCCGTCGGCACCGAGCGACAGCTTGTAGCCCGACGCCGCGCTCGCCATGCAGTAGCGCGAGTTCGACTCGATGTTGTTGGTGCCGATGAAGCCCTTGGCGAGCTTGTTGGCGAGGTACTGCGCCTCCAACGCCAGCTGGCCGGAGACGTAGAAAGCCACGGCGTTCGGCCCGTGCTCGTCGATGATCGCCCGCAGCCGCGTCGCGGTCTGCTCGATCGCCTTGTCGATCGGCACCGGCAGCTGGTCGGCCTTGCGGTTGGCGCGCAACGCGGCGCGCTCCATCCGCCCCGTTCCCGAGATGGCTTTCGCTGCCGTCGAGCCCTTGGTGCACAGCCGCCCGAAGTTCGTCGGGTGGTCCTTGTCGCCGGCGAGCTTGACGACCTTGTCGCCCTCGACCTGCAGGACCATGCCGCAGCCGACCCCGCAATAGGGGCAGACCGTCTTGACCGATTGACCCTTGCCCGAGCCTGTCTCGCTGGCCATGCGCGACCTCAGTACACGTCGGCCTGGTAGCGTCCGGCCTTCTTGAGGTCGGCGACGAAGCCCTTGGCCTCGGCCGGCGCGAGCCTGCCCTCGTTGGCCACGATCTCGACGAGCGCCTTGTCGACGTCGCTCGCCATGCGCTTGGCATCGCCGCATATGTAGAAGTGCGAGCCCTTCTCGAGCCAGGTCCACAGCTCCTTGGCGTTCTCGCGCATCTTGTCCTGGACGTAGGTCTTGGGCGTTTCCGCATCGCGCGACCAGGCCAGCGAGATCTTGGACAGCGTGCCGTCCTCGAGGAAGCTCTCCATCTCCTCCTCGTAGAAATAGTCGGCGGCGCGGCGCTGATGGCCGAAGAACAGCCAGGCGCCACCCTTCGAGTCCGCGGCCTTGCGATCGTGGAGGAAGGCGCGGAACGGCGCCACGCCCGTGCCCGGCCCGACCATGATGATCGGCACCTCGGTCGAAGCCGGCAGGGCGAAATTGTGCGCCTTCTGCACGTAGGCCTTGATGCGGCTGCCGGGCGGCAGGTCCTCGGCGAGCCACGTCGAGGCGACGCCGTGGCGCACGCGATCGTTGATCGTGTAGCGCACGTGGTCGACGGTCAGCGTGACGTAACCCGGCGTCGCATTGTGCGACGACGAGATCGAGTAGAGCCGCGGCTGCAGCGGATCGAGCGACTCGATGAAGGCCTCGGGATCCGGCCGCAGGTTCGGAAACTTCTCCAAGACGCCGAGCACGTCGAGGGTCGCGACGTCGCCGTCCGGGTCCTCGCCGGCGGCCAGCGCCTTGGCCTTGGCGCGGCGCTCGCCGCCGGTGATGTAGGACACGAGTTCGAACAGAGAGTCCGGCGCCGTGCCGAGAGACATCTCCGAGGTCAGCACCTCGACGATGGTCTTGTCGCCGATCGGGAAGTCGCGCGGTGCGCCGATGGCCGCGACGACGGCGTCGACGAGCCCGGAACTGTTCGCCGGGAACAAGCCGAAGGAATCGCCGACCACGTACTCGATGCCGGACCCGCGCAGATCGATGTCGATGTGGTAGGTGGACTTCGCCGAATCCGCCTTGTTGAGGCGGCGACGTCCTTCGAGGATCACCTCGGCCGGCCTGGCGCGGGAATAGCCGGGTCTTGCGTCGCCCGCCTTGTCCTCGGTCTTGGCTTCGGCAGCCTCGCCGTCCTTCTTCGCCGCCGGCGCGGCGCCGACCTCGGCGAACAGCTCCTTGACCTTGCGCGCCGTCTCCTTGCCGCCGGGAACGCAGAGGTTCAGCGCCGGCTCGGCGCCGTCGGCGATGGCCTTGGAATAATTGTGGCAATCGTAACCGCACTGGCCGCAGTCCTGCTGCGCCATCGCGGCCATCAGCTTGCGCTGGATCGGCCTGCCCTCGGCCAGATCCATGCGCTCGGCCATCGGCATCGCCGGATCGTGCCAGGGCGCGTCGTCGTCCTCCTCGGCCATGCCGGCGTCGGCGGCGCTGATCGGCTGGGCATCGCCGGCCTGCGGCGCGACGAAGCCGGCGAAGAACCCGTTCAGCCAGGCCCGCTGCTCCTCGGAGAAGGGCGCGTTCTCGGGAATGAAGGGAGCGACCGTGGGAGTGGGAGCCTGGAAGCTCATGCGTCGACCTTGTCAGCGAAGGATTTGATCGCGTCGATCTCGTGCGACGCGGCGAAGGCGTGGAACGTCTGCTCGGGACCGCTGCGGTTGGCGAGGTAGCCCTTGAGCACGCGCTCGATGACCTGGGGAGCCTCGGTCGCCTTGACGTTGCTGAAGAGCTCGCGACCGATCGCGGCGGTCTCGGAGAAGCCGCCGCCGACGAAGACGTTGTACCCGTCCTCGGTGTCGCCATCCTCGTTGATCGGCACGCGCACGCCGATCAGGCCGAGGTCGCCGATGTAGTGCTGGGCGCAGCTGTTCTTGCAGCCGGTGAGATGGATGTTCACCGGCGTGTCGAGTGTCACCCTGGGCTCGCACCAGGCGGCGACCTGTTCGGCGTTCGCCTTGGTCGTCGCGTTGGCGAACTTGCACCCCTGCGACCCCGTACAGGCGACGAGGCCGGCGCGGATCGAGGACGCCCGCCACTCGAGCCCCGCGGCCTCGATGCGCGCCTTGGCCTCGTCGACCTTGGCGTCGGGCACGCCCGAGATCAGCAGGTTCTGCCAGACCGTCAGGCGGATGTCGCCGTCGCCCAGGTCCCGCGCGATGTCGGAGACGGCGTACATCTGCTCGGTCAGCATCTTGCCGACGCGCAGCACCACGCCGACGTAGTTGAGGCCCGGCTGCTTCTGCTT
>CAZZWW010000104.1:0-1742 GCA_964657815.1 Vulcanimicrobiota bacterium
GAGGATGGGCGCGAGATATTCGCGGCTGGCGGCGGGCAGCGTCAGCTTGCGCTCGAGAACCTGCGTCGCCGGAAGCCGCAACTCCAGCGACGACCAGCGCGTCGCCGCGAGGCCGGCGAGCGCCTCCGACGTCATCGCGTCGAGCGCGCCCAGCGGCACCGCACCGTCACGGCCGACCCGATGCAGCGCGAGCGCGCCGGTCCCGTCGGCCAAGGCGACGAGCCGAAGGTCGGGAAAGCGGCGTTCCAACAACGGTTCGATGGCTTGGCACAGTGCCTCGATCAGCCGCGCCCACATGGCGGCGACCCGGTCCTGCGACTTGGCCAGCACCGGCACGGCGCGGAGGCGATCGTTCAGGCGACGAGCGTGAGGCGCGATCGCGCTCTTACCGCCGACGATGCCGCGCGTGACCCGGCGACGCAGAGCCTCCGTCAGAGTGGCGACAGTGTCCGGTCCCTCCTGCGGTTCAGGTGCGGGCAGAGGCGCCGCCATCCTCAACCCGTCGTCCGCAGCACTTCGTCGACGGTGGTCAGCCCGCGCGACGCCTTGGCGAAGCCGTCCTCCACCATGGTGGTCAGGCCGTTGGCGCGGCCAGCGGCGAGGAGGCGGCTGGTATCGGCCTTTTCGCCGATCAGCGCGCGGACCTTGCTGTCGACCCGCAGCACCTCGAACACGCCGACGCGGCCGCGGAAGCCGGTCTGGCCGCAGGCCGCGCAGCCGCCGGTCTTGAAGTAGCCGCGCTCCGCCGGCGCGGCGACGCCGTGATGCCGGCAATAGGAGACGACCACCTCCGCGGCGTCGGGATCGGGCTGCCGGCAGCGCTCGCACAGCTTGCGGACCAGACGCTGGCCGAGCACGCCGCGCAGCACGGCGGCGACGAGGAAAGGCTCGACGCCCATGTCGACGAGGCGCACCACGGCGTCGCAGGCGGTATTGGTGTGCAGCGTCGTCAGCACGAGATGGCCGGTCAGCGCCGCCTGGATGCCGATTTGCGCCGTCTCGCCGTCGCGCATTTCGCCGACCATGATCACGTCGGGATCGTGGCGCAGGAACGAACGCAGCGCGGTCGCGAAGGTCAGCCCGATCGAGGGCTTGATCTGGGTCTGGTGGACGCCGCCGATCTGGTACTCGATCGGATCCTCGACCGTGACGATCTTGCGCGAGGGATCGTTGAGGATGCCGATCGCGGTCGCGAGCGTCGTGGTCTTGCCCGAGCCTGTCGGTCCGGTCACGATCAAGATGCCGTGCGGCTCGCGCAGCAGCGCCTCGATGCCGGAGCGATGCTCGGGCGTCATGCCGATGCGGCCGAGATCGAGAAGCTTGGCGTCCTTCAGCAGGATACGCGCGACCGCCGTCTCGCCGTACATCGTCGGCGCGAGGGCCACACGGAGGTCGGCCTCGGTGTTGCGGATGTTGATGTTGGCGCGGCCATCCTGTGGCAACCTCCGCTCCGCGATGTCCAATCCCGCCAGGATCTTCACGCGCGAGATGACCGCCGGTGCCAGGTGGCGCGGCAGGGTCTGATCGAGCCTGAGTTGGCCGTCGACGCGGAAGCGGATGCGCAGGCTGTCGCGCCCGGTCTCGAAATGGATGTCGGTGGCCCCGCACTCCAGGGCGCGTTCGAGGATCTGGTCGATCGCGCGCACGATGGGGGCGCCGCGGGCGAGGTCCTGCAGCGCCTCGATCGAATCCGGATCGACATGCTCCATGTCGATCTCGGGCGCCTTGGCCTCGGCCGCGGC
>CAZZWW010000104.1:1752-8736 GCA_964657815.1 Vulcanimicrobiota bacterium
GCCAACCCAGCAGGTCCTCTGATAAAACCGGCCCGGCCGCGGCACGACCCTCGCGGGCGATGCGCTCGAAGAGCAGGTCGAGCTCATCGAACGCGAGCACGCAGAGCCGCGGCGCGCCGCCGAGCGCCAGCTCGACCGCCTGGATCGCGTCGTGCGCGCCGGGATCGGCGACGGCGAGCCACAGCACCTCGCCGTTGCGGAACGGCAGCGCGAAGCCCTCGCGCAAAAACTGCAGCGACAGCGCCTCGTGGGCGAAGGCAACGGTGCCAAGAGCCTCGAAATCGGCCCGCGGCAGCTCGTACCATTCGCAGGCCAGCGCCGCGAGGTCCGCCCCGGAGGCCCGGCCAGAGCGCCAGGCGCCCTCCATCTCGCCGATGGTGGTGCCGTCGTCGCGGCGTACGGCGCGGCTGGTCGCAGCAGGGACTCCCCGCGCGCGCAGGAAGTCGACGAAGCTTCCCCCGGGTGCGATGCTCGTGTCGCGCGTCATGTCGACCGTTCCGTTCCCGCGCTCATTCACGCCAGTCCAGTATGTAGTACGGCTGGTTGGGGCTTTTGGAGGCAGCGATCACGGCCTCGGCCCTCTTTTTGCGGCCGCTTCTCTCGTCCGCGTCGATCCGCACGGTGTAGGCAGGACCGGGCAACACCTTCGTGAAGGATGCGAGGTCGCCGCCGAGCGCGGATTGCGCCTCGTGGGCGGCGTCCGGCGAGCCGGACTCGCGCGCGGCCAGCAGCTCCTCCAGCTTCAGCTTGGTCATACCGGGCATCGAGAGCAGCGTGTCGGGATCGGCGGTCATGATGTCGAGGCGCCCGTCGGGATTGTAGATCGTCAGCCTTCGGCGCAGCAGACGCATGTCCTCGCGCCGGACGCCCTCGATGTCGCCGACGTCTTCAACCGATTGCAGGCCCCGCCGCTTGCGCGGCGCGTTGTCGGCGCCTTGCGGAGGGCTGCCGGCGCCCAGCTGGACCTTGGCCGCAGACGGCATCATGCCGAACTGGCTCTGACTGCCGTTCTGCGGAGGCGGAGGTGCGGCGGGCGGCTGAGTCCCGGCTTCGGGGATCGACCCGTTGGGCGGACCGCGCAGCTCGACGATGCGCGCGACGACCTCTGCCGCCGTCGCCTGGTCCATGCCGACGCCCATCATCACGCCGGCGAGGAGCTTTGGATCGGCGGCGTTGAGGTCGACCTTGCCGGCCTCGTCGGTGACATGCGGCGTGACCGTCCCTCCGGTGAGGCGGATCGGGCGGCCGTCGACCGACTCCGGGCGGATCCGCAAGACGGCGAGCTGGTAGGCCGCGATCTCCATCCCGCTCGACACCAAGCCGCCGCCGGCGACGTCGGCCTCCTCGACGCGCGCAGTGCCGAGCGCCGAGCGCACGAGCACCGAGCCCGCGGCAAGGAGGCCGGTCAGGATCACCAAGACCGCGAGCACGGCGATGAGGATGTAGCCCTCGCGCCGTCCTCGAGTTTCGTTCCTCACCTCACGCCTGGCGGCAGCGAAGTGCCGCCACCTGACGCGAAGCCCTCCCGTGGAGCGGGTCACTTCGACACCTGTCGATCGGACCCGATAGCGGCGTGCTCGCCGAGGCTCGCCTTCTCGACCCAGACGAAGCCGGCGTCCGGGGCGAGCTTCACCTTCTGCGTCTTGCCGTCGTTCGCCTTCACGGTAATCGACGTGTCCGTCATGCTCTCCACCGTGCCGCCAGCGCGCCCGGCTGCGGCGCCGCGAACGCAGCGGTCGAGAGGGCGACAAGGCTGGCGGCGGCGAGGCTCGTGGCGCGGATCATCGCATACTCCTGTTTGCGGCATCGCCAAAGGCACTCCGTAGAGGGAGATTCCGCCAGGCGCTCTCAATTTTGTGCCGTGACCGAACATACATGGCTGGAGGGCGAGCAAGGAGCTCGTCTCTCCACCAGACCAAGAGGCGGCGTTGAAAGCCGCAGACGGCACTCGGCGGCCACGTGATCGCCGATTACGGTATCGCCTCGAGATTACGGGCACTGCCCGCGGTCGTCTCTAAATTTTGGCGGAGAGCTAAGACGCGGTCCATGAGATTTCGAATTTCGTCAGGGGCAAGTTGTGTCATGCACACAAGCTCTCGATGCATGATCTCGGCTTGATCTTCGAGGCCCCTCCCTGAATCCGTGAGGCAAACGTTGACTTGACGTTCGTCGCTCGCAGAGCGTGTGCGCGAAATAAGCCCTTGTTCTTCCAACCGCTTCAGCAATGGAGTAAGTGTACCTGTCGACAACCCAAGATCATTGCCTATTTCGCCAACCCGCAGATTATCTCGTTCCCATAGTACCAGCAAGACTAAGTACTGCGGGTAAGTCAAACCTAATGGATCCAGCAGGACGCGGTATGCGCTCGTGAATGCATGAAACGTCGAGTAAATCGCGAAACACAGGTGATCTCTTGGCGGCAATGTCTTTCGTTTTTTTGTAGATCGATACATGATTCTTTCCTATCACGGGCCAATCTTTAGAAGTCTTCTGATGTGGCACAGCCAAGTAGGCTTGATGGATGACGCCTAGCACAAGCTTGACTGCACTTTTTCCCTTTTCGGGCTTATGCCACTCTTCAAGGTAGCGCCCGCAATCAGAGCCTCGTTTGAAAGCTTTCGCGGTAGCGCGTCTCACCTGCGATAATCGCGCCACGCGTGTCACGCAGGCATTCCATGCGATCTTTAATGTGTCTATCCCTCGTCGTTGCACATCGAAGACCGATGCGCATTGTCGAGACGAAACTTACTTACTCACAGCACCAAACGTCGAGGCGATCGGGGTGCAGTCGGCCATATGCGCGTAGCCGGCGGCGTTTGGGTGGAGGTGATCGCCGCTGTCATACTTCGGATTAAGCTGGCTGGTGTTTGCCGGATTCTGCATGCAGGTCGAGAGATCGACGACGGCATCAGCAAGCTTGCTGCCGGGACCGGTCATGATCCACGTGTTGACCTGACGCCGAAGCGCATCGCTGATGGCTGTACCATGCAGGGCCCCGCCCGAAACCGGTGCCGGCAAAACGCCCTGAAGCTTGATCAAGGCAGGCGCAAACTGGCTGGCCTCGGCGCCTAGCGCCGGCAGGATCGTGGTGAGCACAGCCCTGATTCGGTGGCTGTGAAGCTGAGTGATCAACGTCGTAAGATCACTTTCAATCCTCTGGACGATGGCCGTGCTGCCTGTTGTCTGGGCAGGAATGTCGAATGCGATATCGTTGATGCCCAAACCGATAATCGCATCAGTGGCGCCGAAGACGTTGAGCGCGTCGGTTTGCAGGCGATCAAGGCCAGAGGGACCGAAGAACGGCAAGAACGGTCCTGCGGTAAGCCGGTTGCCGGCGATGCCGGCATCAACGAAGCTGAACTGCGAGTAACCCTTCCGTGCAACGACCTTCTTCTGGATGTAGTCCTCGTAGCGCTGTTCGAGGCCGAGGTTTGTAATGTCTTCAACGAACGTGTTCTCGACGGCCTTGTTGACCTGAAGCCCGTCGGTGATCGAGTCGCCGAAAGAAACCACGACCCGAGGCGCGGAATTCATGCTGAGGACGTCGAGTTCGGTGATGTAATGCCAAGAGGCCTGGAAGAGCGCGCCGGCAGTCAGCTCGAAGGGCAGAAACCCGCCGCCGGATTCCGGTGCTGCCAAGGCGGTCGGTGAGAAGTAGTTGATCTCGCGCGACACCGAATGCGTCTCGGACGCCACGGGAATGGTGCCGGGCAGCGCCTGCATGCTGATTGCGAGTTTTTGAAAGCTTACCACGGGAAAGCTCATTTCGTCGCTGGTCACGGTCGCACCCGGCGCAAGAGTCACGCTCGATGATCCGCCGAACGTGAGCTGCTTATTGCTGCCGACGACGACCGAAGCGCCATTTTGCTGTGTTCCAACCCAGACCTGCGTGAACGTGACCGGCAAGACGCCAAGCCGGTTGGTCAGCTGAAGCCGCACATAGTCGCCGGAGACGCGTGGCGAGATGATCTCACGAAGCGTCTGAGTGCCGGGCGGAACAATACCCGTCGTGCCGGCCGGATCGCCCGTCCACGCACCCAGCCATCCTGCGGCGACAGCGGAAGAGATCCCTGTCGAGCACAGCAAAGAGACGGCGGCAGCGCCCGCTACCAGACGACCGTAACACTTCATGGTGTTCTCCTAAGATTAATCGTAACGTCGCCCTCGACATTATCTTGCACGACATAGTTAGGGGCCGACATGGCTCTGTCAACGTTCGCACTGCGACATTACATAGGCAGATCGCTCAAATATTGATTTCAAAGACTGCCAAAACAATAGCAGTTTGTGATGACAAGTCGATCACTGTGCCCGAAAAGCATACTGACCTCGCGCCGTCTCGGCGGCACGAGCCAGCCGAAGCGCATCAAGGAAGCCTTCGGCTGGATGAAGACGATCGGCGGAACGCGGCGACCGATGCAGGGCGGCACCGGCCGCGTCGGATGGTCCTTCACCTTCGCCGCCGCCTGCAACCTCGTGAGATTGCCCAAGCTGCTTGCGGAAACCGAGCCGTGACAACATCGCGATGTGCGATCGTCGGGCGCTGGCGGATCGTCACGGCGGACTCTGGGACCGCGACAGCTAAAGTCGCACTGCCGACCACGGAACAGCGCCGTTCGATCTCGGCCGTCGTGCGAGAATAGATCGATGCGTCGCGACAAAAAGGTGACGTGACGTTTGATAGATGTGGCGCTTTTGCGGATATGGGCGCCGTAGGTGCCCTCGTACTGGTTTGGATTGGCAGCACGCTCTAAAGACGGTCGGCAGGCAGGCGGTCGAGAGCTTCGCGCGCTGAGGCTTTGCCGATCAAAGGATGTAATCCTTCGTGCGAATGCGTGTGTACGCTCTCCTCGCCGGCCTGATCCCGCTGGCGGCATGTGTCGGCGATCGACCACCGCCGCCTGTTATCGACACCAGCATGCCTTTGGTGCTCGACTATCGCGAGCATTTTATCGCCAATCCGCCCCCGCCGAGGCCCTCCGGGCGAGTTGATCCCGTACAGAGCGGTCCCGGCCGGAGCCGTGAGTTCGGGCCGGAATCACACCTTCTGCCGAAGATCGATGGCAGCACGCTGCTGGCGGCGCTCGTACGCTTCCGGGCGCGCGAACCCGTGACCGGCAGCACTCTGCTCGGTCTCGCCAAGAGGAAGAAGCCGCGTCCCCCCCTCGAGGCGGATCCCGACAAGGACAATTCCGCCTTCGAAACCGACCGTTCCGACACCGCCGACCCGCGAGCGGCCGACGTCTCTCCCGGTCGCCAGGCCCGGCTCGATGCCGACGCGGTCAAGGACACCGACGGCGGATACAAGCTCAACTTCGACGACGCCGACATCAAGGACGTCCTGCAGGCGGTGCTCGGTGGCGTGCTGCACGTGTCCTATACCCTGGCGCCCAACATCACCGGCAAGATCACCATCTCCTCGGCGGCTCCTCAAAATCGTTTTGAGCTGCTGTCGACCCTGGAGAGCGTGCTCTTCATGCAGGGGCTGACGATGACGCCGACGTCGACCGGCTACCGCATCGCACCCGCAGCCTTGGGCACTGGCGTCATCGACGCTGGCGGCAAGGAGGCCGGGTTCGGCATTACGGTGGTGCCCCTACAATATTCCTCGGCTTCCTCCGTCCTCAAGCTGGTCGGCGGCTTTCTGTCGGATGCCGACGGGGTTCGCATCGATGCTGCGCGCAACACGATCATCGTCCGTGCGCCGGCCCCGCGCCGCGAGGAGCTCGTGCGGGCGATCAAGAACTTCGATGCCGACTGGATGCACACGCAATCGGTCAGCGTCGTCGAGTTGCGCCGCTCGACCCCCGACGATGTGATCGGCGAGTTGAACCGCGTCTTCGACATCGACAAGGACACCGGGGGCGCCGTCGGCAGCATCCAGTTCAAAGCGATCAAGCGGCTGCGATCGATCATGGTGATTTCGCGCAACGCGCAACTGGTCCACCGCGCCATGGCTTGGATCCGGCGGCTCGATCATCAGGACGTCTCGGCCACGCCGGGCATCTACGTCTATCGACCGCAATACCGCGAGGCACGGGAGCTGGTGCGCCTGGTGAAGGGCCTGTTCGGCGTCTCGAGCGGCGGCAGCGGCACCTCGGGCGACGTGTCCTTCGGCAACGGTGGATCGAACGGGCCGTCGACGCCCGGCCAGGGGCAAGGACAAGGCTTGAACGGCAGCATCGGGCAATCGTCCGCCTCGTTTGCCGGCGGCTTGTCGTCGGGCGGCTTCGGCGTAGGCGGAAACGGCCAGAACGGTGGCGGTGGTCAGAGCGGCGGCAACGGCGCCTTCGGCGGAAACGGTCAGGGTGTTTTTGGCAGCGGCGGCGGGTTCGGGGCTTCGGCTGGCGGTGGAGCAGGAGGCGCGGGCGCGCCGAGCGGTCTCGGCGGTGCTGCGGCGGAACCGATCGATGCCGGCCGCGGCGATGGCGGCGGCGACAAGGGCAAGCTGTCGCTGACCGCCGACACCGGCAACAATTCCATCGTTGCCTATACCGACGGCGAGACCTACGCCAAGGTCAGCGCGGTCCTGCGTCAGCTCGACCTGCCGCCGTTGCAGGTGGCGATCAACGTCACGGTGGCCGAGGTCGATCTCAACGATGCTCTGAAGTACGGCGTGCAATTCTACCTGAACAACATGCCGGGGCAGGTTAGCCTTCAGGCGACGGCTCAGCAGGGGCTCGCCATCGCGTCCTCCGTGACCTCCCTCTCGACCAGCGGCGGCGCATTTGGCTTCGGCTTGAGTGGGCTCAGTGGTCTGAGCGGTTCCGGCTCGAGCACCCAGGACGTCATCCTGACTGCGCTCGACTCGGTGTCCAAGGTCCACATTCTGTCCAATCCCTCGATCGTGGTCATGGAGAACAAGCCGGCGACTTTCGAGGTCGGCAACCAGGTGCCTGTCACCACCCAGTCGGCGCAGAGCAGCATCGGCACGAACTCGCCGACCTTAAATCAGGTGCAATATCTCGACACCGGTGTCATTCT
>CAZZWW010000105.1:0-8728 GCA_964657815.1 Vulcanimicrobiota bacterium
GCTTCGACGTGCTGACCGAGGAGCCGCCGAAGAACGGCAACGTGCTGCTCGACCCTTCCATCCCCAACCTCATCGTCACGCCGCACGTCGCCTGGGCCAGCCGCGAGGCGATGCAGATCCTCGCCGATCAGCTCGTCGACAACGTCGACGCCTTCATCGGCGGCAAGCCGCAGAACGTCGTCTAACACCACCGCCGCGCCGACCGGCCGCAGAGCCGGCGCCAAGACAACGAAGACCAAGAGGAGACACTCATGGACATCCACGAATACCAGGCCAAGGAGATCCTCGCGAAGGCCGGCGTCGGCCTGGCGCGCGGCGCCGTGGCCTTCTCCGCCGAGCAGGCGGTCTATGCCGCGACCGAGCTCGGCGGCTGGAAGTGGGTCGTCAAGGCCCAGATCCACGCCGGTGCCCGCGGCAAGGCCGGCGGCGTCAAGCTCTGCCAGACCTATCACGAGGTGCGCGACGCCGCCGAGAAGATGCTCGGCAAGCCCATGGTCACCCACCAGACCGGCCCCGAGGGCAAGCCGGTGCAGCGCGTCTACGTCGAGGTCGCCGACCAGTTCGAGAAGGAGTTCTACCTCGGCTTCGTGCTCGACCGTAAGGAGGAGCGCGTCCGCGTGATCGCCTCCAAGGAAGGCGGCATGGAGATCGAGGCCATCGCCAAGGAGAAGCCGGAGTCGCTGATCACCGTGATCGTCGAGCCGGCGGTCGGCATGCAGCAGTTCGAGGCGCGCGAGATCGCCTTCAAGCTCGGCCTCGGCATCAAGCAGGTCCAGGCCGCCGTGCAGACGATCCTCGGCTGCTACCGCGCCTTCCGCGACCACGATGCCACGATGCTCGAGATCAACCCGCTGGTGCTGACCAAGGACGGCCGCATCATCGCGCTCGACGCCAAGATGAGCTTCGACGACAACGCCATGTTCCGCCAGCGCCGCGTCGCCGACATGCACGATCCCGCCCAGGAGGATCCGCGCGAGGCCCAGGCCGCCGAGCACAACCTCAACTACGTCGGGCTCGACGGCACGATCGGCTGCATCGTCAACGGTGCCGGCCTCGCCATGGCGACGATGGACATCATCAAGCACGCCGGCGGCGAGCCGGCCAACTTCCTCGACGTCGGCGGTGGCGCCTCGGCGGACCGCGTCGCCACGGCGTTCCGGCTCGTGCTCTCGGACAAGAACGTCAAGGCGGTGCTGGTCAACATCTTCGCCGGCATCAACCGCTGCGACTGGGTCGCCGACGGCGTGGTCAAGGCGGTGAAGGAGACCAAGCTCTCGGTGCCGCTCATCGTCCGTTTGGCGGGTACCAACGTCGAGGCGGGGCGCAAAATACTTCAAGAGAGCGGGATCGACATGCACACCGCCAACAGCCTGACCGAGGCGGCCGAGATCGCGGTCAAGGTCGCCAACGCCCACCAGCCCGTCGCGGCCTGAAGGAGGAGGGTTCCATGAGCATTCTGATCAACGAGAAGACGAAGATCCTCATCCAGGGCTTCACCGGCGACAAGGGCACCTTCCACACCAAGGAATCGATCGCCTACGGCACCAACGTCGTCGGCGGCGTGACCCCGGGCAAGGGCGGCCAGACGCATCTCGGCAAGCCGGTGTTCAACACGGTCAAGGAAGCGGTCGAGAAGACCGGTGCCGAGGCCTCGATCACCTTCGTCGCGCCGCCCTATTGCATGGACGCGATCATGGAGGGCGCCGACGCCGGCCTCAAGCTGATCTGCTGCATCACCGACGGCATCCCGGCCCAGGATATGATGCGGGTGAAGCGCTACCTGCGCCGCTATCCCAAGGAGCGCCGTACCATGCTGGTCGGCCCCAACTGCGCCGGCATCATCTCGCCCGGCAAGGCGATGCTCGGCATCATGCCCGGCAACATCTACGCCCAGGGCAACATCGGCGTGGTGTCGCGCTCGGGCACGCTCGGCTACGAGGCGGCCGAGCAATTGAAGGCGCTGGGGCTCGGCATCTCGACCTCGGTGGGCATCGGCGGCGACCCGATCAACGGCTCGTCGTTCACCGACCACCTCGAGCTGTTCGAGGAGGACCCGGAGACCCACGCCGTGCTAATGATCGGCGAGATCGGCGGCCCGCAGGAGGCCGAGGCGGCCGCCTGGATCCAGAAGAACATGACCAAGCCGGTGGTCGGCTACGTCGCCGGGCTCACGGCGCCGAAGGGGCGCCGCATGGGCCACGCCGGCGCGATCATCTCCGGCGAGGGCGACAGCGCCGCCGAGAAGTCCAAGATCATGGAGGGCTACGGCCTGCTGGTGGCGCCGAGCCCCGGCGAGCTCGGCTCGACCATGGCGCGCGCCCTGGAGCAGCACAAGAAGGCGGCCTGATCCCGCGCGTTCCTTCTCCCGCTCGCGGGAGACGGTGGCCCGACGAAGTCGGGTCGGACGAGGGCGCCGGGAGGTAGGCTCGACGTCTCCGTCCGCTGTCTTCTGTCCATCATCACTTTTCATCCGACCTCGCTTTGCGAGGCCACCTTCTCCCGCGGTGCGGGCGAAGGAGATCCCAGCCAGGAAGGACTCCACCATGAGCTTCACACTCGTCGACCAGGCCCGCCCCCGCCTCCATCGCTCCGAACTGGCCGTGCCCGGCACGCAGGACGGCATCTTCGAGAAGGCCGCCAAGGGCGACGCCGACATCATCTTCCTCGACTGCGAAGACGCGGTCGCCCCCGACGACAAGGAGCGCGCGCGCAAAAACATCGTGCAGGGCCTCAACGACATCGATTGGGGCACCAAGACCATGATGGTGCGCATCAACGGGCTCGACACGCACTTCTGGTACCGCGACGTCGTCGACATCGTCGAGAACTGCCCGCGGCTCGACATGATCCTCATCCCCAAGGTCGGTGTGGCGGGGGACGTCTACGCCGTGGACGCGCTGACCAGCAGCATCGAGATGGCCAAGAAGCGCGAGAAGAAGATCGGCTTCGAGATCCTGATCGAGACGGCGCTCGGCATGGTCAATTGCGACGAGATCGCCAAGGCCTCGAAGCGCAACGAGGCGATGAGCTTCGGCATCGCCGACTACGTCGCCTCGACCCGCGCCCGCTCCACCTCGATCGGCGGCGTGCACCCGGACTACGGCGTGCTGACCGACATCGAGGAGGGCAAGGACCGCACCTATTTCTGGGGCGATCCCTGGCACTACGCGCTCACCAAGATGATGCTGGCCTGCCGCGCCAACGGCCTGCGTCCGATCGACGGCCCGTTCGGCGACATCAAGGATCCCGAGGGCTACAAGGCCGCCGCGCAGCGTGCCGCCGTGCTCGGCTACGAGGGCAAGTGGGCGATCCACCCGACCCAGGTGCCGCTCGCCAACGAGGTCTACTCGCCCTCCGACGCCGAGGTGACCAAGGCCAAGCGCATCCTCGAGGCGATGGGCGACGCCGCCAAGCAGGGCAAGGGCGCCGTGACGCTCGACGGGCGCCTCATCGACATCGCCTCGATCAAGATGGCGGAGTCGGTGGTGAAGAAGGCCGACGCCATCGGCACGCCGGCGACCGCCAAGGCGGCGTAGCGCCAGCGACGTCATCCCGGATCTCCGCGGCGCTCCACGGCAATCACACATCGCGATGTCGGAGGCGGTGTCCCCTCCCCCTTGCGGGGGAGGGAGTAGGGGAGAGGGTCCTTCCGTGCTTCTCTGCTGGCAGGTACGCGGCGCGCCCCTAGCAACAGCAGAGAGCGAGCGGTGGATGCTCACCGATTCCGGGTTCGCCTTCGGCGCCCGGAAATGACGAGGGTTCGAGCTTACGAGCCTCTCACGTCTCGTTGCCCTTCGGCCGATAATCCAGCAGCGTCTTGATCCGCTTCGCCAGCGTGTCGCGCGTGTCGCGGTAGGCGTCCAGACGCCGCTCGCGCGAGCCTTCTGTCGCGGTCGGGTCCATCGTCGGCCAGTAGACCACGTCGCAGGCCAGCGTGCGGGTGAATTCCAGCGCCTTGTGGTGCGCCTCGGGCGACAGCGTCACGATGAGGTCGAAGGACGAGTCCGCCAGATCCTCGAACGTGTGCGGCTGGTGCTTGGTGATGTCGGCGCCGATCTCGTCCATCACGGCGACGGCGAAGGCGTCGGGCTCGCCCTCCTTCACGCCGGCCGAGGCGACGTAGATCTCGCGGCCGAAATAGAGCCGAGTCAGCCCTTCCGCGATCGGCGAGCGCACCGCGTTGAAGCTGCAGGAGAACAGGATCGCGCCCGGCCGATGGATCAGCGGTCCGCTCACCGATGTGCCGAGCCTGCCCGCACGCCTGCCTCTCTCCTGGTCTCCCACCTCTATCGGGTCGAAACGCGTGTCCTTCAAGGTGCGCCAGCTTCAGGGCAGCTGCGCCTTGACCGCCGTGCGGGCAAGCTCGACTGTGGCGCGAGGCAACCTGCTCGAAGGGGCCACTTCGCTGCTGATCGGCGGCCGCCCGAACCGGCTTCGCGACACGCGCGAGATCGGCAACGACCAGGCCGAAACGCGTGGGAGTGCGGTATGATCGTGCCGACCGTCCCGAGGAGATCACCATGCGTCCCTGGCTCCCGCTCGTCCTCCTGCTCGCTCCCGGCGTCGCGCAGGCCGGCACCTTCACCCTCACAAGCTCGGCCTTCTCCGACGGCGGCACGCTGGCGAAGGCGCAACTGAACGGCATGGAGCGCTGCGGCGGCGGTGGCGACCTCTCGCCGGCGCTGGCCTGGACGTCGCCGCCCGCCGGCACCAAGGCCTTCGCCGTCACCCTGTTCGATCCCGACGCCCGCGGCGGCAAGGGCTGGTGGCACTGGACGCTGTTCGACCTGCCCCGCGACACCCACGCGATCGAGGAGAACTCCGGCAAGCCCGGCAGCCCGCCCGAGGGTGCGCAATCGGCGCTGAACTCCTTCGGCACCGCCGGGTACAACGGCGCCTGCCCGCCGCTGGGCGACCCGCCGCACCATTACGTCTTCACGGTCTGGGCGGTCGGCGAGGACAAGCTGTCCTTCGACGCCGGCAGCAAGGACGAGGAGGTCGGCGCCTGGCTCGCCGCCCACGCGCTCGGCAAGGCGGCGCTCACCGCGCGCTACGGGCGGTAGGGATGCGCCTCTTTTCGCCGAAGCGTCATCCCCTTCCTCGGCTCCGTCGTTGCGAGCGAAGCGAAGCAACCCAGGAGCCGCATGGTCGGGCTTCCGGTGTCGGCCCCTGTGTTGCTCCGCCTGCGGCTCGCAAGGACGGACGCGCGTTCGCCGTCACGGGATGCGCGCTCGCCGCCGCACTCCTCGCTACGACCGCTCCCGTGCATGCCGCCGGCGGCCATCTCTATCTGTACACGTGGACGGACTACACGCCGCCCGAGCTGATCAAGCGGTTCGAGACGGAGACGGGCATCGCCGTCACCGTCGACACCTACGATTCCAACGAGACGCTGCTCGCAAAGCTCAAGGGCGGCTCGGCCGGCTACGACATCGTGGTGGTCACCTCGGACTTCGTGCCGATCTTCATCGAGCAGGGCCTGCTGCAGAAGGTCGACGCGAAGAGCCTGCCGCATTTCTCCAACATCGCGGCGCGCTGGCGCGGCCCGGCCTGGGATTCGGCCAACGCCTACACCGTGCCGTTCCACTGGGGCGTCACCGCCTACGCCTACAACAGTGCCAAGGTGCCGGGCGCGTTCGACTCGCTGAAGCCGCTGTTCGATCCGCCTCCTGAAGCCCGGGGCAAGGTCGGCATGCTGGGCGCGGCGAGCGAGGTCATGTCGCTGGCCGAGCTCGATCTCGGGCTGGCGCCCTGCCAGATCGACACGACCAAGATGAAGAAGGTCGACGCGCTGCTGGAGGCGCAGCGCGCCAGCGTCGAGGTCTACAATTCCGACGGCATCATCGAGCGGCTGGCCTCGGGGGAAGCCCTGATGCACCAGGTGTGGAACGGCGATGCCGCCCGCGCCCGCCTGCTCAACCCGGCGATCCGCTTCGTCTTCCCCAAGGAGGGCGTCGCCGGCTGGATGGACAATTTGGCCGTGCCGAAAGACGCCCGCGATCCGGACAACGCCAAGCTGTTCCTCGATTTCATGATGCGGCCCGAGATCATCGCGCAATCCTCCAACTTCACGCATTACGCCAATGCGATCACCGGCAGCGACGCCTTCCTGAACGAGGAGATGCGAACCGCGCCGGAGCTGAAGCTGCCGGCGGACCTCAGGATCGTGTTCACGCCGACCTGCCCGGCGCTGGCGCTGCGGCTCATCGACAAGGTGTGGACGCGACTGCGGCGGTAGATGTCCTTCGGATGTCTTTCCACGGCGCCGAGGGCGAACCCGGAACCGGCGAGCTCCAGCGATGCCCGGAAGGACGAGGCGCACCGGTACCGGATCTTCGCTCCGCTCGTCCGGACTGACGCCGCCTTGGCCGATCTACAGCTTCGGTGGCGGCAGGGCGTCCGGGTCGCCATGCAGCACGGCGGACTTCATCAGGTAGAAGATCGTCGAGGTCCCGCCGACCTCGATCAGCATCAGCTGCTGGCCCGAGGCCGTGTCGAAGACATGCGGTGCCGCGGTCGCCCTGAGCCCGTAGTACTCGTCGAGCCTCTTGCGCATTGCCAGCCCGTCGTAGTGCCCGACGAGACTGACCTGCAGCTCCCAGATGCGGTTGCCGGGGCGCCCGGTGGTCACCAGCACCACCGAGGCGTCGCCGCCGCGGCACGTCGTACGGCCGGTGAAATCCGTCTCGCAGCTCATCCCGTTGTTCAGCGCCGTCGCCTTCGCCTGGTCCACCGTCATGCCGGTCTCGAGGCCGCGGAAATCGCTCTTGGCGGCCGGCGCCGCACCCGCCGCGTGACCGGCCAGGGCCAGCGTTCCGCCCAGCAGGACAACGTGCCCGCGCTTCATTCTTCGCCCCTCCGACACACGGCCCATGCCCCGGCCCGATGGCACCCACGCCCTTGATCGATCATGGTAGGGTGCTATAGGCCGATCGTGACGTTTGCGGCATCATTCGTGCTCCCCCGGCGCGGATGACCACGAGAAGGCGGCGCGCATGAACAGGATCAAGGTCACGGAACCGATCGTCGAGCTCGACGGCGACGAGATGACCCGGATCATCTGGCACTACATCCGCGACAAGCTCATCCATCCCTACCTCGACGTGAAACTCGACTATTACGACCTTTCCGTCGAGAACCGCGACGCCACCAACGATCAGGTCACCTTCGACAGCGCCAACGCGATCAAGAAGCACGGCGTCGGCGTCAAATGCGCGACGATCACGCCCGACGAGGCGCGCGTCGAGGAGTTCAACCTCAAGCACATGTGGCGCTCGCCCAACGGCACGATCCGCAACATCATCGGCGGCGTGATCTTCCGCGAGCCGATCATCTGCCAGAACGTGCCGCGCCTGGTGCCGGGCTGGACCCAGCCCATCGTCATCGGCCGCCACGCCTACGGCGACCAGTACCGCGCCACCATGATCCGCATTCCCGGCAAGGGGCGGCTCACGATGAAGTTCGAGGGCGAGGACGGCCAGGTCATCGAGAAGGAGGTGTTCCAGTTCCCCGACGCCGGCGTCGCCATGTCGATGTACAACCTCGACGGCTCGATCAAGGACTTCGCCCGCGCCTCGCTGAACTACGGCCTCGCGCGCAAGTACCCGGTCTATCTCTCGACCAAGAACACCATCCTCAAGACCTACGACGGGCGCTTCAAGGACATCTTCGCCGAGATCTACGCCAGCGAGTTCAAGGAGCAGTTCGAGGCCGAGGGCCTGACCTACGAGCACCGGCTGATCGACGACATGGTGGCCTGCGCGATGAAGTGGTCGGGCGGCTACGTCTGGGCCTGCAAGAACTACGACGGCGACGTGCAGTCCGACACGGTGGCCCAGGGCTACGGCTCGCTCGGCCTGATGACCTCGGTGCTGATGACGCCCGACGGCCAGACGGTCGAGGCCGAGGCGGCGCACGGCACCGTGACCCGGCATTTCCGCCAGCATCAGGCCGGCAAGCAGACCTCCACCAACTCGATCGCCTCGATCTTCGCCTGGACCCGCGGCATCAGCCATCGCGCCAAGCTCGACGACAACCACGAACTCGGCCGCTTCGCCGAGACGCTGGAGCGGGTCTGCGTCGACACGGTCGAGTCCGGCAACATGACCAAGGACCTGGCGCTGCTCGTCGGCGCCGACCAGCGCTGGCTCTCGACCACGGGCTTCCTCGACAAGGTCGACGCCAACCTCAAGGCGGCGATGGAGAACGGGCACCTCGCCGCCGCGCAGTAGCGGCATGCGCCTCGTCTACAAAATCGTGCCCCGGGCGCTGTGGCTCGAGGCGGAGGAGACCGGCAGCTTCGTCGGCGCGGCGGTCGATATGGACGACGGCTTCATCCACCTGTCCGCCGCCGATCAGGTCGTCGAGACGGCGCGCCGGCATTTCGCGGGGCAGAGCGACCTGCTGCTGGTCGCCGTGGAGGCGGAAGCGCTGGGCGAGGCGTTGCGCTGGGAGGCGTCGCGCGGCGGAGCGCTGTTCCCGCACCTGTACGGACCTCTGCCCGTGCCCGCGACCGCCTGGGCCAAGCCGCTGCCGCTCGGCCCCGAGGGCCACGTGTTCCGGGGTCTGATCGCCTGAACGCTACAGGTCGACGGGCCCGAGATCCCCGATCATCTCCTCGCCGGGCAGCAGCCCGCGCGCCCTGACGGTCACGGTGGCATCCGCACCCTTCCCCTCGATCGTGAAGAGCAGGTAGCCGGCCCGGTTC
Organism: Vulcanimicrobiota bacterium; assembly: GCA_964657815.1. Lineage (GTDB taxonomy): Bacteria > Pseudomonadota > Alphaproteobacteria > Rhizobiales > Beijerinckiaceae > RH-AL1. The sequence goes on from CAZZWW010000105.1 coordinate 8,708, forward strand.
TTCGGCTTGCCCTTGACGGCG
>CAZZWW010000106.1:0-8640 GCA_964657815.1 Vulcanimicrobiota bacterium
GGAATCACATGTCGCCGCGCGGGCCGCGCAGACCGCCGGTGTGCCGTTCGCCGCTCTTCGCGCCGTCACCGATCCCGCGGCGCGTTCGCTTCCGCACGCCGCAACCGTCGGCATGCGCGCCGACGGCAGCGTCGATCTGCCGGCCATCCTCGCGTCGCTCACGAAGAAGCCCGGGCAACTGCCCGGGCTCATTCGAACGGGGCTGGACGCCCGGAAAGCCTTCGCCGCGCTATTCCGCGGCCGTCAACTCCTGGGGCCTGGCTTCGCGTTCCTCGATCTCGACTAGACGCATCTGCACGTGGCGGGAGAACACGAACTCCGCCGGGCGCTGCTCGGCGAGCGAGATCTCCGGCGCCATGGGACCGCTCGTGCGAATGCCCTTGGCGAAGAGCCCGAGCAGCTTCCACGGCTTGCGGAACGAGTCGGTGACGGCGGAGGCCTCGAAGCCGGAATGGACCATGCAGTCGGCGCACTTCTCGTAATTGCCGGTGCCGTAATTGTCCCAGTTCGTGTCTTCCATCAGCTCCTTGAAGGTCTTGGCGTAGCCTTCGCCGAGCAGATAGCAGGGCTTCTGCCAGCCGAACACCGTGCGCGTCGGGTTGCCCCAGGGCGTGCAATGGTACTTCTGGTTGCCGGCGAGGAAATCCATGTAGAGGATCGACTGGTAGAACGGCCAGGCCTTGCCGCCTTTTCCCCTAGCGAGAATGGAGCGGAACAGGTCCTTGGTCTTGGTGCGGTTGAGGAAGTGCTGTTGATCGGGCGCGCGTTCGTAGGCGTAGCCGGGGGCCACCGTGATGCCCTCGATGCCCCACGTCTTCGCCTCGTCGAGGAAGGCAGCGACGTTCTCGGGATCGGCATCGTTGAAGAGCGTGCAGTTGATGGTGACCCGGAAACCCGCCTCCTTGGCCGCCTTCAAGGCCGAGAGCGCCTTGTCGTAGACTCCCGTCTGGCAGACGGACTTGTCGTGCATGGCCTTGCCACCGTCGAGGTGCACCGACCAGTTGAAGTATTTGTTGGGCTTGTACTTGTGCAGGTGCTTCTCGAGAAGCAGGGCGTTGGTGCAGACCGTCACCCATTTCTTTTTGGCGATCGCGCCTTCCACCATCTGCGGCAGCTCCTTGTGCAGGAGCGGCTCGCCGCCGGCAATCACCACCACCGGCGCGCCGCACTCGTCCATCGCGTGCAGTGCGTCGGCGAGAGGCAGGCGCTCGTTCAGGATCTTGTCGGGATAGTCGATCTTGCCGCAGCCGGCACAAGCCAAATTGCAGCGAAATAGCGGCTCGAGCATCAGAACCAGCGGATAGCGCTTGGTGCCCGAGAACTCTTTGCGAGCCACGTAAGACCCGACGCTTGCCATCTGAAGAAGCGGAATTCCCAAGATTGTTCCTCGATGTTCGTTCGCGGCCTGTCGTCCCCGCGGGTTCACCTGAAGTCTCTACGGCCGGCGCAGCGTTTTGGGCGCAAGCCTCGGCGCGACTTCGACGTCGACACCGTCCGAGGCCCTGCCTCTTTTCGCTTGCCGGGCTGTCGAAGGGATGACATTGACACCCGCGAATTACAAGGCTGTGCGCGGCTTCGGCCGACTTGGTCGGATGCTGCCGCATCTAGGCCACAACAGTTGCGTCTGACCGTAGGGTCCGGCAAGCATGGCCGCGTCCAAGCCCCACGGTGCACGCAACGCATGACGACTTCGCAAGAGCCTGCCACGGCGCACGTCAGCCACGGCCCGATCACCAAGGCGGTGGTTCTCGTGGTGATGGCCTGCTCCAGGTTCAGCTACCTCGTCATCCTGATCGGCCTGGCACTCACCGCCTATTGCGGCTGGTACGCAGCCACGAAACTCGAGATCAACACGAACACGGACGACTTCATCGACGCCAAGGTGCCTTGGCGGCAGGACGAGATCGCCTACAACAAGGCCTTCCCCGACCAGGACAACCAGATCATCGTGGTGATCGACGGGGTGACCCCCGAGCGCACGCAGGAGGCGGTGGACGCGCTCGATGCGCGGCTGCAGGGTCATCCCGAGCTGTTCAAGTCGGTCGTCGAGCCCGACGGCGGCCCGTTCTTCGCCAAGAACGGCCTGCTGTTCACGGACACCGACCAGGTCAAGAAGGCGATGGGCGGCCTGCAGCAGGCGCAGCCGGTGCTCTCGATCCTCTCTTCGGACCAGTCGCTGCGCGGCATCTTCGATGCCATGCAGTTCGTCACCAAGGGCGTGGCGTCGGGGCGCGGCACCTTCGATCAGTATGAGAAGCCGATCAGCTCCCTCGACGGGGCGCTGCGGAACATCCTCGACGACAAGCCGGCTTTCTTCTCCTGGCAGAACCTGTTGGCGCAGGGCGAGAAGCCCAGCGGGCGCCAGCTGCGCAAGTTCATCCAGATCACGCCGATCCTCGACTACAAGGCACTGGAGCCGGGGGAGAAGCCGATCGCCTTCGTGCGCCAGGCGATCGACGATCTGCACCTCTCCAAGGCTAACGGCGCCGACGTGCGGATCACCGGCCAGGTGCCGATCTCCGACAGCGAGTTCGCGACGGTAGCCGACGGCTTCGGCCTCAACGGCGCGATCACCGCGATCATCGTGCTGCTGATCATCTATTCCGCGCTGAAATCGTTCAAGATCGTCGCGGCCGTCTTCGTGACGGTGGTGGCCGGCCTCGCCATCACCTTCGCCGCCGGACTCGCGCTGGTCGGCGCGCTGAACCTGATCTCGATCGCCTTCGCCGTGCTCTTCGTCGGCATCGGCGTCGACTTCGGCATCCAGTTCTCGGTTCGATACAAGGCCGAGCGCTTCGACCATCCCGATTTCCGCGACGCTCTGGCTCTGGGCGCGGCCAAGGTCGGACGCCCGCTGGCGCTCGCGGCTGCCGCCACCACGGCAGGCTTCTACGCCTTCCTGCCAACCGCCTACCGCGGCGTGTCCGAATTGGGCGAGATCGCCGGCACCGGCATGATCATCGCCTTCACCGCCTCCATCACCCTGCTGCCGGCAATCCTGACCGTCATCAAGCCGGCGGCCGAGCGCGAACCGGTCGGCTACAAGTTCCTGGCGCCCGTCGACGACTTCATCGAGCGTCACCGCTACGTCATCGTCATCGGTACGCTCGCCGTCGCCGTCGCGGGCATGCCGCTTCTGCGCAACCTGCACTTCGACTTCAACCCGCTGAACCTGGACGACCAGAAGTCCGAAGCCATCGTGACGTTGAAGAGCCTGATGAAGGATCCCGACACCGACACGCAGGTCATCAGCGTGCTGGAGCCGAACCTGACCTCTGCCGACTTCGTCGCCGACAAGATGCGCAAGCTCTCCGACGTGGCCCGGGTGACGACGCTCACCAACCTCGTGCCGAGCGCCCAGGACGAGAAGCTGCAGATCATCGCCCAGGCCAAGAAGAGCCTCGGGCCGGCACTCGACCCGAGCCGCGCGCTCGATCCGCCGACGGACGAGGATAGCGTGCAATCGATCCAGCGCTCGGCGAGCGCGTTCGAGAACACAGCCAAAGGCAAGGACGGCAAGGGGGCCGACGCGGCGCGGCGCTTCGCCAAGCTCGCCAACGAGCTGGCCGCCGCCAAACCCGACGTACGCGCCCGCGCAACCGCCGCGCTCGTGCCGCCGCTGAAGATCACGATCCAGTCGCTGCGCGACACGCTCGACGCCTCGAAGATCACGATCGAATCGATCCCCGCGTATCTCAGGGATCTCTACGTCAGCCCCGTCACCGGACAGGCTCGGGTCGAAGTGGCGCCGGCGGGCGACCCCAACGACAACGACAACATGGTCAAGTTCGCCGAGCAGGTGAAGTCGGTGTCGGCGCACGCCACCGGCCAGCCCGTCGCCATCCAGTCGGCGGGCACCACTGTCAAGCAGGCCTTCATCGAGGCCGGCGCCATCGCCATCGCCTCGATCTTCGTGATCCTCTGGATCGTGCTGAAGCGCGTCGGCGACGTGCTGCTGACCCTGGTGCCGCTGCTCCTCGCCGCCGTGGTGACGCTGGAGATCACGGTGCTGATCGACATGCCGCTGAACTTCGCCAACATCATCGCGCTGCCGTTGCTGCTCGGGCTGGGCGTCGCCTTCAAGATCTATTTCGTGCTGGCCTGGCGTGCCGGCACCAAGAAGCTGCTTCAGTCGAGCCTGACCCGCGCCGTGTTCTGGAGTGCGCTGACCACGGCGACGGCCTTCGGCAGCCTGTGGGCGTCCAAGCACCCCGGCACGTCGTCTATGGGCAAGCTGATGGCGCTGTCGCTGGTGTGCACGCTGGCCGCAGCCATCCTTTTCCAGCCGGCGCTGATGGGGCCGCCGCGCAAGGCCGAGGTGAGCTGAGCGCCGAGATGCGCACCCTTGTCCTGGGCGCCGGCGGAATCGGCGGTTACTTCGGCGGCCGCATGGTCGAGGCCGGCGCCGACGTGAGCTTCCTGGTCCGGCCGGCGCGGGCTGCTCTGCTTCGCGCGAGCGGGCTTCGCATCGAGAGCCCGCTCGGCGATGCGCGCCTCGCCGTCCGCGCCGTCGAGCAGGCCGAGGGCGCCTACGATCTCGTCTTGCTGAGCTGCAAAGCCTACGACCTCGACGACGCCATCGCCGCGATCGGTCCGGCCATCGGCGCGGCGACGACGATCGTCCCTATGCTCAACGGCCTCGCCCATCTCGACCGGCTCGATGCCGCCTTCGGCCCCGCGGCCGTGCTCGGCGGGCTCGCTCACATCAGTGCCGCGCTGGCCGCCGACGGAACGATCCGCCATCTCAACAAGCTGCAGACGCTCACGCTGGGGCCTCGAACGCCCGACCAGGCGGAGCGGTGCGCCGCCGCCGAGGCAGCTCTGCGCAGCGCGCGCTTCGACACTCGGCGCAGTGACGACGTCCTGCAAGACATGTGGGAGAAGTTCGCCTTCATCACTGCGGCGGCGGCGATCACCTGCCTGATGCGGGCCAGCACCGGCGCCATCATGGCGACCGACGACGGCGAGCGCCTGACCCTCGCCCTGCTCGCCGAATGCGATGCGGTCGCCGCTGCCTCGGGCCATGCGACACGGGCCAAGGCGCAGGGCTGGGCCCGGCCCTTCCTGACGCAGCGTGGCTCGGACTTCACCGCATCGATGTTGCGCGACCTCGAGAATGGCGGTCGCATCGAGGCCGATCACCTCCAGGGCGACATGATCGCGCGCGGCGCCGCCCTGGGCGCGCCGACGGACCTCCTCAAGGTGGCCTACTGCCACCTTCAAGCCTATCAGAACCGCCGTTCCGCCTGACGGCGGTCGCGGCTCAGATGCCGCCGTACCATTCGTAGCCTTGGTCTTCCCAGTAGCCGCCCTTGCCTGAGCCGAGATCCTTGAAGCTCGACACGAGCTCGATGCTGGCGATGTACTTCGTGTTCTTGTAGCCGAGCTGGCGCGGTACGCGGAGCCGTATCGGAGCGCCGTGCTCGACGGGCAGATCGCCGCCGTTGAAGCCGTAGGCGAGCAGGGTCTGCGGATGCCGCGCCTCGCGCAGATCGATCGAGCCGTAGAAGACGGGGTTTTGCGACGGGTCGATGCTGTTGTCGTCCGGCGTCTCGGTCGTGTAGTCCGTGGCATAGCGATCGAAGCAGTGGAACACCACGAAGCGGGCTTCCGGTTGCGGCCGCACCTGGTCGAGGAGATCGACGAGCGGCACGCCGGTCCACTGCCCGATGCAGCTCCAGCCCTCGACGCAATCGTGTCGGGTGATCTGCGTCTTCGACGGCATGGCCCGGAGGTCGCCGAGCGTGAACGCGCGCGGTTTCTCGACCATGCCGCCGACCGACATCGAGTAGCTGGCGAATTTCTCCGCGACCAGCTTCTTGTAGGCCGGGTCCTTGGGATCGATCGAGCCGTTCGGCTTGAAGATCTTGGTGATGGCCGAAGGCGGGTATTCCGCGGCGAGTTGCCCCGTCGGCAGCGCCTTCTGCGCCTCCCAGGTGAGTTCGCTGCCGATGCCGTCGGCGGCGTGGCCGGTCTGATCGGCGTCGACGCCCAGCGCCTGCTGGCCGCGCTTGGTGCCGGCGAGGCGATCGCAGCCGGCAAGCGCGAAGCCTGCGGCGCCGACGACGAAGCTGCGGCGGTCGAGCTTGATGCCCATGATCGTTTCCTCGCTCCTCAGTCTCTGCTCACGGCCGCACGGCCGGTGATCATCGAGCGCATGTTGTTAAAGAAGCCGGAGACCACGACCATCACGAGGTGCAGCACGAGGAACGCAGCCAAGGTCCAGGCCATGAGGAAGTGGATCGTGCGCGCGCTCTGCCGGCCGCCGAAGACGTCGGCCAACCAGGGCAAAGCCGCGTCGACGCGCGGCGACATCTCCAGGCCTGCCAAGACCAGGACCGGCAGCACCACAAAGAGGATCCCGGCATAGGTCAGCTTCTGCAGGATGTTGTACTGCGGCGCATCCGCCCCGTGGGAGAAGCGCAGTTTCAGGTGCATGACGATGTCGTGCGGGATGTTCCCGAACTCGCGCAGGCGCGGGAGCAGGTCGCGCACGAAATGACCGCTGATCAGGCCGTAGGCGATGTAGACCAAGCCGTTGATCGCCAGGATCCAGGCGAAGAGGAAGTGCCAGCGCCGGCCTGTGCCGAGATCCTGCGTCGCCGGCAGCGTCATCCAGCTCGGGAAGCCGCGAGCCGCGGGGCCGTCCGGCGCGTTCGAGACGCCGAGCACGCCGGTGGTATCGAACGTGTGGCCGAAGATCTGCGTGATGCCTTTGTTACCTTCGTTGTCGATGTTCAGGATCAGGCGGTTCGGCCCGGTGTCGTTAGGATCGAACTGCGTGAAATTGCCGAAGTTCAGGCTGGGATGGGCGTTGAAGATCTGCATGCCGCTCATGAAGAGGATCACGAGCGAGATCGCCCAGACCCAGTGCGTGAGCCGAACCCAGATGCTGTGGCGATAAACCAGGCTGCGCCGCGGCGGTAGGCTATCGACCACGGAAGCGGCGTCGGCCGTCTGATCGGTCATCGGTTTCTCGTCCCCCACGCCTGTTGAGGCGCCTCTCTACACTCATCGACGGTTCAGACGGCATACGACCATGTCGCACTGCCGGCCATGTTGCTTTCGCTCCCGTGGCCACTTTAGATCGCCGCCGCTGTCCAGGATCCGTTCGCGATGCGTCTGCTTCCGGCCCTTCTCGTTCCCTTCGCCCTGACCGGGCTTCTCGTTACGGCCGCCGTCGCGCAAGACGCGCCCGCCGCCACGCCCGCCGCACCACCTCCTCAGGCAGAGGCACCGGGCCCAACCGCGCTTCCCAAGCCAAAGCCCGATCCGTCGCCGGCCATTCCTTCACAGGACGGAGCCGCCCCGCCGCAGGCCAAAGCCGAACCCGCGGACAAGACGGCGCCGCAGGACAAGGGCGAGAAGCGCATCGCCTTCGTCCTCGGCAACGAGAGCTACGCCGCCGGCGCCCTGCCGACCGCCGCCAACGATGCCGGTCTGGTGGCGCAGACGCTGCAGGCCGCCGGCTTCGAGGTCGTCGGTGCTCGCGATCTCGATGCGGAGACTTTGCGGCAGTCCTACGCCGACTTCCTGAAGCGGGTGACCGACGCCGGTGCCGACACCGTCGCCTTCGTCTACATGTCGGGCTACGGCGTGCAGGTCGGCAATGACAATTATTACGTGCCGATCGGCGCCAATGTTTCGCGTGATGCCGATATTCCCATCGAGACCATCCGTCTCAGCGATCTCACCGGTCCGCTGATCGCCTTGAACCTCAAGGCGCGCTTCATGGTCTTCGACGCCGCCTACCAACTGCCGTTCAAGGTGACCGGCACGCCGCTGGCCGGCGGCCTCAACCTGCAGGAGGCCACGCCCGGATCGCTGATCGCCTACAACGCTGCCCCCGGCACGGTGGCCCCCGTGGGCAAGGGCAATTACGGCGTGTTCGCGCAGTCGCTGGCCGCGGAGCTGCGCGACGGCGGCCTGACCCCCGACGAGATCTTCGACCGCGTGCGCCTGCGGGTGAACGAGGAGACCAAGGGATCGGAGATCCCATGGGACGTTTCCAAGATCGATGCCGACTTCCGCTTCTTCGTGCGCAAGCAGGGCGCACCGCCGCCGGCCGCCTCGGCCGAGCAGGTCGCCGCCCTCACCACGAAGCCGATCGGCGAGCTGCCGGTGAAGGAGGCCTACAACGCCGCCGTCGCTCGCGACTCGTATGAGTCCTACCAGAGCTTCGTGACCAGCTACGGCAAGGATCCGTTGGCCAGGCGCGCCCGTGTGCTCCTCGCCGCGCGGCGCGAGGCGCTGACCTGGCGCCGCTCCATCGCGATCGACACGCCGCCGGCCTATTGGTCCTATCTCGGCCGCTACCCGCACGGGCCGCACGCGACGGCTGCCCGGTTGCGACTCGCCGCGCTCACGGCACCTTCAGCACCGCCGGCCGACTTCCAGGCGATCGCCTACGACGTTCCGCCGCCGCCGCCCGAGGAAGGGCCGTTCGTCGACCGGCCGGTGATCGAATTCGTCGAGCCGGGCTACGATCTGCCGCCGTTGCCGCCGCCCCCGGACTATTGGCTGCCGCCCCTGCCGGTCGGCTTCGTCGACCTGCCGCCTCCGCCGCCGCCGGAAGGCCTGTTCTTCCTGCCCGTGCCAGCCTTCGTGCCTCTGCCGGTGTACTACGACCCGCCACCGTTC
>CAZZWW010000107.1:0-8577 GCA_964657815.1 Vulcanimicrobiota bacterium
ACCGCCGGCCGCGCCGAGGACGCGTCCGGGGTCACCCGCGCGATGGTCGAACTCGCGCGAGCCGACCCACCGCGCTGGGGCGCGGTCGCCGCCGCGCCGGAGGTGGCAGCGCGCCTCGCCGCGCTCGACGCCGCGCGCTTCGGCCGCGGCGGCGGCGGCGCACCCGCCCTCAAGCCGCTCGCCGCCGACATCCGCCGGCTCTGGCTCGACGCCGCTCCGTCTGCGCCCGCGTTCAACGACGGGCTTCCGCCGCTCGACGCAGATCTCCGATCGGAGCGGGGCCGGAAGCGCTGACGACGGGCGGGTCGAGACGTCTGGTTCGACTTGCGCGTCCGGTCGATGCCGAGCATTGCAGCGGCACCATGATGACAAAGAAGCACATCGCCATCGTCGGCGCCGGTCCGGCCGGGCTGATGGCAGCGGAGGTCGCGGCGGCCGCTGGCGCCCGCGTCACGGTCTACGAGCGCATGCCCTCGCCCGGCCGCAAGCTGCTGCTGGCCGGGCGCGGCGGGCTCAACCTGACCCATAGCGAGCCGGGGGACGTGTTCCGCACCCGCTACGGCGCGGCTGCCGCTCCGCTCGCACCCGCGCTCCACGGGTTCGGCCCCGAGGCGTTGCGCCTCTGGTGCGCCGATCTCGGCGTCGACACGTTCGTCGGCTCCAGCGGCCGGGTCTTTCCCGCCGCGTTCAAGACCTCGCCGCTGCTGCGCGCCTGGCTGCGCCGCCTCGACGCCGCCGGCGTGCGCCTCGCCCCGCGCCACCGCTGGCTGGGCTGGGACCATGGCGGCAGCCTAAGGTTCGCCATCCCGGCCGGCGAGGCAGTCGTGGAGGCCGACGCCACGGTGCTGGCTCTTGGCGGTGCGACCTGGCCGCAGCTCGGCAGCGACGGCTCGTGGATGCCGATCGTCGACGCGGCAGGGGTGCCGACATCGCCGCTGCGCCCGGCGAACTGCGGCTTTCAGGTGCCTTGGTCGGACAGCTTCCGGGGCCGCTTCGAGGGCCAGCCGCTGAAGAACGCCGCCATCGTCGTCGACGGCGAGCGCGCCCGCGGCGACGTCATGGTCACTCGCGGCGGAATGGAAGGCGGTCCGGTCTACGCGCTCTCGGCCGCTTTGCGCGAAACGATCGAGCGGCATGGAACAGCACCGTTCCATGTGGCGCTGCGCCCTGACCTCGAGCGCGACACGCTCGTCGACAGGCTGGCGCGGCGCCGACCCAAGGAGTCCTTTTCCAACGGGCTGCGCAAGGCGCTGGGGCTGGCGCCGGTCGCGGTTGCACTTCTTCGCGAAGCGGAGCGGCCGGCCCTGCCGCCGGTCCCCTCGCTCGATGCGGTCGCGCTTGCGGCGCTCGTCAACGCCGTCCCCCTGCGCGCCATGGCACCGATGCCGATGGCCGGCGCGATCTCCACCGCCGGTGGCGTCCGCTTCGACGCGCTCGACGCCGACCTCATGCTGCGTGCGCGTCCCGGCACCTTCGTCGCCGGCGAGATGCTGGATTGGGAAGCCCCGACCGGCGGTTACCTGCTCACCGCCTGCTTCGCCACCGGCCGTGCTGCCGGCTCGGGCGCGGCTCGTTGGCTCACGAGACGCGCGGCGGCCTGACGCGGCGAGGTCATCGCCGTAGCGCCCGCAGGCTCATCGACGCCGGCGCGCCGAAGGTCCGGCGAAAGTCGTGGGCGAAATGGGCCTGATCGGAGAAGCCGGCGGCGTGCGCCGCGCCCGTGAAGTTGGCGCCGCCCACGACCTCGCCGATCGCGCGACGCATGCGCAGCCATGCGCGGTAGCGTCGGAACGGGACACCCATCTCGCTCGTGAACAGGTGCTGGAAGCGCGAAGACGACAGGCCCAGACGACGGGCGCAGGCCGCCGCCGAGAGGATGCCCTCCTCGTCGCGAGCGAGAAGATCGAGGCTCCGGCGGACACGGGCATCCGGCTCGCGGCGCTGCCGCTTCGTCGCGAACCGCAACAGGTCGTCGAGCGCCTCTGACGCCCAACCTCCACTTTCGCCATCCTCGAAGATCTCGCGCAGGAGAGGCTGGCAGCCCGAGCCGACCACGCCGCCGCCCGACTCGCGACCGCCCGAGACGAGAGCGGCCAACGTGTCGCCCCGGTCGCCGTCGACGTAGAGCACGCCGATGGGATTGCCGCCGACCTCAAGCTCGTGGCTCAGCCCAGCCGGGATCATTGCTGTGCGGCAGGTCTGCCACTCCGATCCGGCGAGCCGCAAGCCGAAGGGGCCGTGAAGACCGGAAAGAAACACCGGGGCTCCGTGCTGGTGCGGCGCGTTGTAGTGCAGCGGTCCGGCGAAGAAGGTCACGCCCGCATTCAGCATCCAGTACGGCTGCCCGGACGACGACGGTGACTCGGCGACACGTTCGTACAAGCGCGCGCCCGGCTCGACGCTCATGCTTTTGTGCCTGTCACGAGCCCGGAGCCTGCCGCCATGGCCACATCGATCCTTTCCCGCCGGAACTTGCTCTCGACGGCCGTCGGCGGTGCCGGCGCGCTCGCCCTGCCGTACACCCCAGCGAGGGCCGCTCCCGGCAAGCTAGGACAGGACGAACCCAAGCACTACCGCGTCGAACTGGGCACCTTCGAGATCACGCTGGTCTCGGACAGCGAGGCCATCGTGGATGGCCCTTGGCCGATCGTCGGGGAGGATCGTCCGGCGCAGGACGTCGCAGCCCTGATGCGGGCCAACCTGCTGCCGCCGACACGCTTCCAACCGGGTTTCTCGCCTGCGATCGTCAACACCGGCCGCGAACTCGTCATGTTCGACACCGGCAACGGCGAGCGCGGCTTCGTGCCCTCGCCGCCCGGCGGCCTGCTCGGGGAGCGTCTCGCCGCCGCCGGCTTCGCACCCGAGCAGATCGATGTCGTGGTCCTATCGCATTGCCATATCGACCATATCGGCGGCCTGATGAAGGGCGATCGGGCTCAGTTTCCGAATGCCCGTTACGTCGTCGGACGCGTCGAATACGACTTCTGGAAGCGCGGTGACGGACTTTCGGCGACGCCGGGCACCGTCGAGCGACGCTCGGCCGATCTGTTCCAGACCAACGTGGTGCCGTTGGCCGGGCGGACGCGCTTTATAGAGACGGGCGAGGAGGTCGTTCCCGGCATCCGCGCCATCGCCGCGTTCGGCCACACGCCCGGACATCTCGCCTTTCACATCGAGAGCGCGGGGCAGCGGCTGCTGTGGTGGGGTGACTGCGCGCACCATCAGGTCGCGTCGCTGGCGCGGCCGGATTGGCACGTGCTGTTCGATCAGGACAAGGCTCAGGGTGCCGCGACGCGGCGGGCGATCTTCGAGATGGCGGCGACGGACCGGTTACCGATCATCGGCTACCACATGCCCTTTCCCTCGCTCGGCTATGTCGAACGCGAAGGCACGGCCTTCCGCTGGCTGCCGCACTCCTATCAGCTCAACGTGTAGCGTCTCATTCATCCTCGGCTCCTTCGACGTCCTCGTCGCGGGCCTCGGCAATCTCTCCCGGCGACGCGGCGCCGGAAATCCGCGCCAGCCACTCGTCCTCGCTCAGCGTCTCGATCCCGAGCTCGGCGGCCTTCTTCAGCTTGGAGCCGGCCTTGGCGCCGGCCACCACGATGTCGGTCGCCTTCGACACGGTACCGGCGACCTTGGCGCCGAGGCGCTCGGCCTGGGCCTTGGCCTCGTCGCGGGTCAGCTTCTCCAGCGTGCCGGTGAACACGACCGTCTTGCCCGAAATGGGGCTCGCGCTCGCAACCGCCTCCATCGGCACGTCCGTGACCTGCGCGACGAGATCGGCGACGAGGCGGTCGTTCTCCGCGCGAGCGAAGAAGGCGGCGAGCGAGTCCGCCGCCGCCGCGCCCATGCCCTCGATGTCGACCAGCTCGGCATGGGCCTCGGAGCCGGGCGTCGCCGCCTTGGCCATGTCCCGGATCGCAGCGAACGTGCCGTAGCGGCGTGCGAGCCGGCGCGCGTTTGTGCGTCCGACGAAGCGGATGCCGAGCGCGTAGAGCAGCCGATTGACCGGCACGGCGCGGCGCTCGTCGATCGAGGCGAAGAGGTTCTTGGCCGAGGTCTCGCCGTAGCCCTCGCGGTCCTTCAGCTTCTTCAGGCTGCGTTTGTCGCGCGACTCCAGCGTGAAGATGTCGGCCGGCGTCATCACGATGCCGTCGTGGTAGAATTGCTCGATCTGGCGATCGCCGAGCCCCTCGATGTCCATCGCCTCGCGCGAGGCGAAGTGGCGGAGGCGCTCGATCGCCTGGGCGGGGCAGAGCAGCCCGTTGGAGCAGCGCCTGCGCACGTCGATGCGGCCGGTCTTGGGATCGACCTCCCGCACCGCCGGTGCGCCGCACGCCGGGCAGGTCTCGGGGAAGACGTAGGGCTTGGAGTCTCCCGGCCGCTTCTCCGGCACCGGCCCGAGGATCTGCGGGATGACGTCGCCGGCGCGCTGGAGGCGGACGGTGTCGCCTTCGCGCACGTCCTTGCGCGCGATCTCGTCCTCGTTGTGCAAGGTGGCGTTGGTGACCACCACGCCGCTGACGGTGACGGGGTCGAGCCGCGCCACCGGCGTCAGCGAGCCGGTGCGCCCGACCTGGATCTCGATCTTGCGGAGAACGGTCGTCGCGCGCTCGGCCGGGAACTTGTGCGCCACCGCCCAGCGCGGCGTGCGCGACACGAAGCCGAGCCTGGCCTGCAGCGCCACGCTGTCGACCTTGTAGACGACGCCGTCGATGTCGTAGGGCAGCGCCGCCCGTTCGGCCTCGATGCGGCGGTACTGCGCCAGCAGCTCCTCCGCCGAGTGGCAAAGCACGGAGAGCGGGTTCACCGGCAGGCCGAAGCGCGCGAAGGCCTTCACCATGCCCATCTGCGTGTCGGCCGGCGGATGGCTGGCCTCGCCCCAGGCATAGGCGAAGAAGCGCAGCGGCCGCGCCGCGGTGATGCTCGGATCGAGCTGGCGCAGCGATCCGGCGGCGGAGTTGCGCGGGTTGGCGTAGAGCGGCTTGCCGGTCTCGGCCTGGCGCGCGTTGATGCCGGCGAAGCCGTCCTTGGTCATGTAGATCTCGCCGCGGACATCGAGCACGCCCGGCGGCTTGCCCTTCAGCGCCTGCGGGATCTCGCCGATCGTGCGGACATTGGCGGTGACGTCCTCGCCCTCCTGGCCGTCGCCCCGGGTCGAGGCCTGCACCAGCTCGCCGTCCTCGTAGCGCAGCGAGCAGGAGAGGCCGTCGATCTTGGGCTCGGCGACGAAGGCCAGCGGCTCCTCGGGCTTCATGCCGAGGAAGCGCCTGATGCGGCCGCAGAACTCCTCGATCTCCTCGTCGGCGAAGACGTTGCCTAGCGACAGCATGCCGACCTTGTGCCGGACCTTGGCGAACTTCTCGCTCGGGCGCGCGCCGACTGTCTTCGAGGGTGAGGTGTCGGCGACGAACTCCGGGTGCTCGGCCTCCATCGCGACGAGCTTGCGGCGTAGCGCGTCGTATTCGCCGTCCGAGATCGTCGGCGCGTCCTCGGTGTGATAGCGCCGGTCGTGCTCGGCGATGGTGGCGACGAGGTCACGGTAGGCGGCGGCGGGATCGTCGCCGACGCCAGATGCTTTGGTCGGGCTGCTGCGGGGCTTGGTCTTGGAGGCGCTCGTCATGGCGGGCTTCTACGCGGAACCGGTGGGGAGACAATGAAGCAGGCCTTGCGGCGTTTCCACGTGATCGCGGGTGGCATCGCCTTCTCGCTCTGCGCGTCGCCGGAAGGCGCCGAGGCGGCCAAGCCGCGCGCAACCTTGCCGCTGCGCTACGCCACCGCCTGCCCGCCGCCGGGAGACCCCAACGCGATCGCGATCAAGGACTCGGACAAAGGCCCGGTGGTGACCTTCGAGCGAACCGACCTCGGCGCCTTGGACAGCCGCGACGACAACCTCGCCTTCGTCTCGCGACGTTTCTTCTTCAAGCTGCGGACCGCGACGGAGCTGATCGAGTTCCAGGGCTATGCCAAGGACGGCGAGCTCGACGGCCTGCTCAGCGACGCCCACGGTGCGCGGCGCATCACCCTGCCGGTCGTGCCGTCCGGGGTTAAGCCCACCTGCGGAGCCAAACCATGATCCACGATTTCTCCGCGCCGCTGCTCGACGGCACGCCCGAGAGCCTGGGCCGTTGGCGCGGCGACGTGCTGCTCGTCGTCAACACCGCAAGCAAGTGCGGCTTCACCCCGCAGTACGAGGGCCTGGAAGCACTGCAGAAGCGTTTCGCCGATCGCGGCTTCACCGTACTCGGTTTCCCATGCAACCAGTTCGGCAGCCAGGAGCCGGGCGACGCCGCGGCGATCGGCGGCTTCTGCCAGAAGAACTACGGCGTCTCGTTCCCGATGTTCGCCAAGGTCGAGGTCAACGGCGCCGGGGCGCATCCACTGTTCGCGTGGCTGAAGCAGCAGAAATCCGGGCTGCTCGGTCTATCCGGCATCAAGTGGAACTTCACCAAGTTCCTGATCGATCGAAACGGCGAAGTCGTTGCGCGCTACGCGCCGACAACAAAGCCTGAGGCTTTGTCCAAGCCGATCGAAGCGCTGCTTTGAACAGGTGAACTGCGCCCGGAGCCGCACAGGATACGCGACTACTTGCAGTCCTTCGACACGCGCTCCAACGCCTGCTTGATGCCGGCGAGCGAGTAGGTGTCGGTCGTCGCCTTGCCCTTCATCGAGGGCGCCGTCACCACCAGCTTGCCGGTGTGTTTCAGCGCGTCGACGAACTTGGCCTCGTCGGCCGGATTCTTGATCCAGGCGTTGGAGCCCTTGGCGACGAGGTCGAAGCTGACCGCGCCGACCTTGGCCTGGGCGGCGCCGCTCTCCTTGATGGGAAAGCCCATCATGATCGAGACCTCGTTGTGCACCTTTTCCGCCGGCCGGTCGGCGATGAAGACGTAGGCGGAGTCCTTCTTGCCCTCCGGCTTGCGCTCCTTGGGCATCGCCAACGCGTAGCAGGTCTTGCTCTTTCCTTTCGCAAGGTAGGCGCCCCAGTCGCCGAAGGTGCCGACCTGCTCCGGCTTGCCGGGCGCGGCGGGCTCTGGCGCCTTCTCCGCGCTCGGCTTGTCCGGCGCGGAAGCCCGGCGGCGCGCCTCGGCGGGCTGGGAGAAGACCCCCACGAGCGCGAGGGTCGTGACGAGGAGGATCGGGGCGGAGCGGGTCATGGCCGCAGCAGTCTCCGGGAAAGCCGTTCGCGTGTCGTTAACGAACCTAAGCCGGGCGAAGCGGGCGAAATTCCGGTTGGCGCTCCGGCGCACCATGGTCGACACGGAGGTTCGGCGACGGTGGCCGTCACTCGATCGGGCGCGCTTCCTCGGGAAGCATGATCGGGATGCCGTCGCGGATCGGATAAGCCAGCCGCGCGGCCCGCGAGATCAACTCCTGCGCGGTGGAATCGTACTCGAGCACGGTCTTGGTCAGCGGGCACACCAAAATTTCGAGCAGGCGCGGATCGATGCGCGTCGGCTCGTGGTCCGGCAGGGTGGCGAGCGGCAGGATAGCGTCTTCGGTCACGCCGGGCCTATTGGAGCGAGTTCGACGTGTTCTTGCCGCGCGCCAGCTCGATCTCGGTGATCGCGACCAGCACCTCGGCGCGATTCTTCAGGTCGTCGGCCTCGAGCAGCGCCTGCTTCTCGCGCGGTCCGAACGGGCTCATCATCGACAACGCGTTGACCAGCGCCTCGTTGGGCGCCTCGTTGATCGAATCCCAGTCGATCTGCAGGTCGTTCTCCTCGGCGAAGTCGCGCAACGCCTTGAGCACGCCGCCCCGATCGACGCTGTCCTCCCCGGCGCGCGGCAGGAAGTCGGCAGCGAAGGCGGAGAAATCGACGCGGCTCTGGCGATAGGGCGTCACCGCCGCCACCTCCTCGACCATGGCGAAACGCGAGACGCCGGTCAGGGTGACGATGTAGCGACCGTCTCCCGACTCGGCGAGCTGCGTGATGCGCCCGGCACAGCCGACCTTGAACAAGGGCGGCACGGGCCGCTCGTCGCCGGCGTGCGGGTCGGGCTGGATCATGCCGATCATGCGGTGCGTGCGCATGGCGTCGTCGATCATCTGGACATAGCGGGGCTCGAAGATGTTCAGCGGCAGCTGCCCGCGCGGCAGCAGCAGCGCTCCCGAAAGCGGAAACAGCGGCAGGACGCCGGGCATCCTGTCGAGGGTGGCGTCGTCGGACGGTGACGTCATCGGTTCAGATCCTCGCGCCGCCCGCCGGCTGCGCCTTCATGAAAATAGGAGCGTCGACAGCTTTCGGCGAGCCGCCAGCGTCACAGGGTCCATCAAGCCCCATACTTCGAAGAACTGGATGAGCTGCTTCTTGGCGGCTCCGTCGTTCCAGGTCCGGTCACGTTTCATGGAGGCCAGCAGGATTTCCGCCGCCTCCTCGCGCTGTCCGAGCCCATTGAGCCCCAGCGCATAGTCGAGGCTGGCTTGTTGGTCGCCGGGATCGGCGTCGACCCTGGCCTTCAGCTCGGCGAGATCGCCCAGCCCGCTGGCCTGATCGGCGACCTCGAGCGCGGCCTGCGCGGCGGCCACGCCCTGATCCTTGCCGGCGGCCGGCGGCAGCTGGGCGAGAAGAT
>CAZZWW010000108.1:0-8564 GCA_964657815.1 Vulcanimicrobiota bacterium
ACGAAAGTTTTGCAGGGCGGTCGCGCGAGGAAGTGCATGACGAAATATAAGCTCGAGTACCTCTGGCTGGACGGCTACGAGCCGACGCCGAACCTGCGTGGCAAGACGCAGATCAAGGAGTTCGATACCTTTCCGACGCTCGAGCAACTCCCGGGCTGGGGTTTCGACGGCTCCTCCACCAAGCAGGCGGAAGGAGGCAGCTCCGACTGCTTTCTCAAGCCGGTCCGCCATTTTCCGGATTCGACGCGCAAGAACGGCATCCTCGTCATGTGCGAGGTCATGATGCCGGACCACACGACGCCTCACCCGACCAACAAGCGCGCGACCATTCTCGATGACGACGGAGCCTGGTTCGGCTTCGAGCAGGAATATTTCTTCTACAAGGACGGGCGTCCGCTCGGCTTCCCCGAGGCCGGCTATCCCGCTCCGCAGGGCAAGTACTATACGGGCGTCGGCTATTCGAACGTCGGCGATATCGCGCGCGAGATCGTCGAAGAGCACCTCGACCTGTGCCTCGACGCCGGCATCAACCACGAGGGTATCAACGCCGAGGTGGCCAAGGGCCAGTGGGAGTACCAGATCTTCGGCAAGGGCTCGAAGAAGGCCGCCGACGAGATGTGGGTCGCCCGCTACCTGATGCAGCGCCTGTGCGAGAAGTACGGCATCGACATCGAGTATCATTGCAAGCCGCTCGGCGATACCGACTGGAACGGCTCCGGTATGCACGCCAACTTCTCGACCGAGTACCTGCGCACTGTGGGCGGCAAGGACTACTTCATGAAGCTCATGAAGGCGTTCGAGGATGCCCGCGAGGATCACATCGCGGTCTACGGTCCGCACAACGAGATGCGGCTCACCGGCAAGCACGAGACCGCCTCGATCCACGAGTTCAGCTGGGGCATCGCCGACCGTGGCGCGTCGATCCGCGTGCCGCACTCGTTCGTGAAGAACGACTACAAGGGATACCTGGAAGACCGCCGTCCGAACTCCGAAGGGGACCCCTACCAGATCGCCTCGCAGATCCTGAAGACGATCGCCTCGGTCCCGACCCAGGAGCAGGCGAAGGCGGCCGCTTAGTTCCGCCAGCGATCGATACACGACGAAGCGCGGGCCTCATGGCTCGCGTGTTCGTTTCAGCGCCTCGCTCGACGCGTGGCGCGCTCCATCAGCGCGAGCCAGAGCGGGTAGGGCAGCAGCCCCGCAGCCTTCGCCGCCCAGGCCAGCCGACGTGGAAAGGCGATCTCGAACCCGCAGTGGCGCAGCCCGGACACGATGCGATCCGCTGCCGCCTCGGCGCTCATCATGAACGGCATGGGATAATCGTTGGGTGCCGTCATATCCGTTCGCACGAAGCCCGGGTTGACGACCTGGATCGTCAATCCATCGCGGGCGTGTGTCAGCCGCAGCGCCTCCGCCATGTTGATGACCGCGGCTTTGCCGGCCCCGTAGGCGACCGAGCCGGGTATGCCTCCGTAGCCGGCGAGCGAGGCCACCAGCGCGATCTGTCCACTTCGGCGCGGCACCATCACGCCCAAGAGCGGATCGAGGCAGCGTACGATGCCGCCGAGATTGGTCTCGATCGTGCGCCAGGCCAGCGCCGCATCGAAACGCTCTCGTTCCGCCAAGTGGTAGACGCCGGCGTTGAGGACGGCGAGCACGATAGGTCCCTCACCCGCCTCGATCGCCGCAACGATGTGCGCCATCGTCGCCGCATCCGTCACGTCGCCGGGATAGGACGTGATTCTGCCGCCAGCCGCTTCCGCCAAGGCATCGAGCGCGTCGCCGCGCCGGGCGGTGACGGCGACGCGCCAGCCGTCGACCGCCAACCGCAGCGCCAGGGCGCGGCCGATGCCGGCGCTGGCGCCGGTGACCCAGGCGACACCGTCGCTCGGCCGGGCGCGATGCACGAGAACGTTCGCCTCCGAAACCACACGCTTTCGGAACCCTCGTCCCGCGCACCCGCTATATGACAGGCTCGGAGCCTCGGTCCAACAAACTCGCCAACCCAGAAAGCGCCATGCCGCCAAAGCCCTCCGTTCTCGAAGCCATCGGCAACACGCCGCTGATCAAGCTGCGGCACGCCTCGGAGGCGACCGGCTGCACCATCCTCGGAAAGGCCGAGTTCATGAACCCCGGCGGCTCGGTGAAGGATCGCGCCGGCCTCTTCATTATCGAGGACGCGATGCGCCGCGGCGCGCTGCAGCCTGGCGGCACCGTGGTCGAGGGCACGGCGGGCAACACGGGGATCGGTCTGGCGCTGGTGGCCAACGCGCTCGGCTTTCGCACGGTGATCGTGATCCCCGACTCACAGAGCCAGGAGAAGAAGGACATGCTCCGTCTTCAGGGCGCGGAGCTGATCGAAATCCCGGCGGTGCCCTACAAGAACCCCAACAACTACGTGAAGCTTTCAGGCCGCCTCGCCGAGCGGCTCGCCGGCGAACTCCCGAACGGCGCGGTCTGGGCTAACCAGTTCGACAACCTCGCCAACCGTGCCGGCCACGAGGCGACGACCGGCCGGGAGATTTGGGAACAGACGGACGGCAAGGTCGACGGCTTCACGTGCGCGGTGGGCACGGGTGGCACGCTGGCCGGTGTCGCGATGGCGCTGAAGAGCAAGAACCCCGCGGTCAAGATCGCCCTGACCGACCCGCTGGGCTCGGCGCTCTACGACTGGGTCGAGCGTGGCGAGCTGCATAGCGAGGGCAGCTCGATCACAGAGGGCATCGGGCAGGGCAGGGTGACGGCGAACTTGGAAGGTGCACCGATCGACCTGGCCTACCGCGTCTCGGACGAGGAAGCTCTGCCGATCGTCTTCGATCTCGCCGAGCACGAAGGCTTGCTGCTCGGCGGCTCGACCGGCGTCAACGTTGCCGGCGCGATGAATCTCGCCCGCGAACTGGGGCCGGGCCACACGATCGTGACGATCCTGTGCGACTCCGGTTCGCGTTACCAGTCCAAGCTCTTCAACCCCGCCTTCCTGCGCGACAAGCACCTTCCCGTGCCGGCATGGCTGGAACGACGCGCCGGCATCGATCCCGGCTTCGTATGACGATTGCGGTGCGGCTTCGATCCATGCGACGGCGGCACAACACGCGGAGGTCAAAGTGAACACGTCCAACCCCGACACCTTCGTCACCCCGCAGTGGCTCGCCGCCCACCTGGACGAGCCAGAGGTCGTGCCCGTCGAAGCGAGCTTCTACCTTCCCGACGAAGGCAAGGATGCCGATGAACTGTTCCGTCAAGGCCACGTGCCCGGCGCGGCGCGCTTCGACGTCGACGCCGTAGCCGACCACACGATCGCCCTTCCGCACATGCTGCCCGATGCCTCTTCCTTCGCGCGCATGGTCGGCGCGCTCGGCATCGGCGATGGCGATACGGTCGTGATCTACGATGCGACCGACCTGCTCGGCGGTGCCCGGGCCTGGTGGATGTTCAGGCATTACGGCGTCCAGAACGTGCGCCTGCTCGAAGGTGGCTGGCGCGCCTGGCAAGCAAGCGATCTGCCGGTAGAGCAGGGTGCGAGCCGGCGCGAGCCCCGGGCTTTCTCCGCCCGGGCCGTCACGCGAAAGGTCGCCGACGTCGACGACGTGCGCAAGACCGCCGAGAGTGGGGGCCAAGTGGTCGATGCCAGGGCGGCGGCGCGTTTCGCCGGAAGCGTGCCGGAGCCGCGTCCCGGATTGCGTTCGGGCCACATTCCAGGCGCGCGGAACGTGCCCTGGCGCGAGATCGTCGATCGCAACGGTCGGCTGCGGACTGCCGACGAGATCGCCGACGCCTTCCGGAAAGCCGGTGTCGACATCGAGAGGCCGCTCATCGCGAGCTGCGGCTCCGGCGTCTCGGCCGCCGTGCTGCTGCTCGGACTGGAGCAGCTCGGAATCGGCGATGGCGTGCTTTACGACGGCTCCTGGTCGGAGTGGGGCATGCGCGCGGATCTACCGATCGCGACCGGGCCGGCGTCGTCCTGACGCCACGTCTTTCTTTTCACCGTCGTGACACTGTGGCACAGCGGGTGCTAACAAAACGGCGGCTGCCTAGTTTGGCGGCATACAGGGGGATCGCAGACGGCCATGAAGAAGATCGAGGCGATCATCAAGCCCTTCAAACTCGATGAGGTGAAGGAGGCGCTTCACGACGCGGGCGTGGCCGGTATCACCGTGATCGAGGCGAAGGGTTTCGGCCGCCAGAAGGGGCACACCGAGCTGTATCGCGGCGCCGAGTACGTCGTCGACTTCCTGCCCAAGGTGAAGGTCGAGGTTGTGCTGAACGACAGCGCGATCGATGGCGCGGTAGAGGCGATCCGCAAAGCGGCGCAGACCGGCCGTATCGGCGACGGCAAGATCTTCGTGTCTGCGGTCGAGGATGCCGTGCGCATCCGAACCGGCGAGACCGGTCCGGACGCGATCTGAACCGTCGGATTGCCTAGAGGCCGGCGGCTTTGGCCTCGTTCCAGAGGCCGTCCATCTCCTCCAAGCTGGATTGCGCTGGCCGGGAGCCGCGTTCGACGAGGCGATCCTCGATGAAGGCGAAGCGCCGCTCGAATTTGGCGTTCGTGCCGCGTACGGCCGCCTCGGGATCGATGCCGGCATGCCGAGCCAGGTTGGCGACGGCGAAGAGCAGGTCGCCGATCTCGTCTGCCAGAGCGGCGTCGCGCCGCGAGGCCTCCTCGTCGAGCGCTTCGGCGATCTCGTCGGTCTCCTCCCGGATCTTGGCCAGCACCAAGCGGACGTCGCCCCAGTCGAACCCTACGCGCGACGCCTTCTTCTGCAGCTTCACGGCCCGCGTGAGCCCGGGCAGGGCGAGCGGCACGTCGCCCAGCACGCGTCCAGCCTCGCCCTTGGCCCCGCGCTCGCTGGCCTTGATGCGGTCCCAACTTTCGACCAGGGCGTCGGCCGTCGCCTCGGCCGCTCCAGCGTTCCGCGCAAAAACGTGGGGATGGCGACGGATCATCTTCTCGGTGATCGCGCGGACGACGTCGGGGAGGGCGAAGCGGCCGGCTTCGCTCGCGACCTGGGCATGGAACACGATCTGGAAAAGGAGATCGCCGAGCTCGTCGCGAAGCTCGGCGTCTGTGCCCCGCTCGATCGCGTCGGCGACCTCGTAGGCTTCCTCGAGCACGTAGGGTACGAGGCTGGCGTGAGTTTGCGCGAGGTCCCAGGCGCAGCCACTGCCCGGCCTGCGCAGAGTTGCCATGATTGCGACCAAGGAATCGATGTCGGATGAGGAGGACACTGATCAACTCGACCGGGTAGGGCACACAAAATCGCGCCCTCGAAAGGGCGCGTAATGAAGTCGGCTAGGGATGTCGGCGTATCAGCCAAGCGAAATCGAAAGCGCCTCGCGACCTTTCGGCGTGTCGACGACACGCATGTTCACGGCCTGACCTTCGGCCAGATGCTGGATGCCGGAGGGCCCCAGGATCGAAATGTGGACAAACACGTCCTTGCCGCCATCGTTCGACTGAACGAAGCCAAAGCCCTTGTTCTCGTCGAACCATTTGACCGTGCCGCTCACCGAGATCGCCGTCGAAGGGTCGGGCATGCTACGCCGCGGTGGCCGCGGGCTGTCGCCGAACGAGGGCCGCTGGGGCGCACGCTCGGCCGCCCCCGTGGTGTCGACCTCGAAGACGCGGGTGACCTGAACGCCCTTCATGCCGTTGCCGACCGCGACCTTGAGCTTGGCGCCGGGCGGCACCGTCTCGTAGCCGGCCGACTGGAGGGCGCCGATATGGAGAAACGCGTCACCGGCACCATTCGAGAGCTCGACGAAGCCGAAGCCCTTGTCGCCCTTGAACCACTTGACCACCGCATCGACCGTCGGCGCGGAGCCATCCACCGGCGGCGCCGATGAACCGAACGTGCTGCCGCCAAATGCCGGTCGCGGCGTGCGCGACAGGCGGGGGGCATCGAACGGGGAGGGACCGTCGTCGTCGAAGCCGCGTTTCTTGGGCCCCCGGAAATCTCGACCTTTGCTCATGGTATGCCTGCTCGTCTCTCCGCCTTCCGCCGCGCTCTCAAAATATATCAAACCAATGACACACGCACAAAAGACCCGCAGCTCATGCCGCCGGCCTCTTCAATCGTGGTGTAACCGTTGAAATGGAGAAGCCCCGCGTTGCATATTGCTACCAGCCTACAGGAATGTTGGCTACCCGATTTGCGCGCAAATCGAGACCGGGTTGCTCAAATTTACGATCGTGATCTTTTTGGCGCTCGCTGACCAAGGACCGAAGGCATCATCCCTCGGCAATTAGCTGCCGCAACGACCTCTCGACCTCACTTGCTTCATTCGCATAATCGATATTATGGAACGCTAGAATGCAGGTTTGAATCGTCACCCCGCCTGTTGCCGATATCCTTCCAATGCCATTCCGTCGAACGCCGGCTCCACCCCCGGCGGCAACGTCGCGGCGAGCGTGGCGAAATCCATATCGGTGTGGAGGTTCGTCAGCACGGCGCGCCGCGGGTTCAGACGCTCGATCCAGCCGAGCGTTTCTTCAAGTGAAAGATGGCTGGGATGACGGGTGTAGCGAAGCGCGTCTACGATCCAGAGATCCAGACCTTCCAGAAAAGGAATGCTGGCGTTGGGGATGGCATTGAGATCGGGCGTGTAAGCGAGGTTCCCGAAGCGGAAGCCGAGCGCGTCGATCTCGCCGTGGTGCACGACGAACGGCGTTGCCGCGAGACGACCGCCCGGCCCTTCCACGATGATGTCGACTCCGGGCTCGATGTGACGTTCGTCGAGCAGCGGCGGATAGAGACTGCCGCTGGGGGTTTCGAAGATGTAGGAGAAGGTCCGTCGCACCACGGCGGCAGTCCCTGTGTCCATGTGGAGCGCGATCCGGGCCTTCTGCTTGATGACGAGGGGTCTGACGTCGTCCATGCCATGGGTGTGATCGGCGTGGGGATGCGTCAGCAGAATCGCATCGAGTCGATCCACCTCGAGATCCAGGAGCTGCTGGCGGAGGTCCGGTGACGTGTCGACCAGCACCTGGGTGCGAGCTCCGTCGGCGTTTTGCTGCGTCACGAAGATCGAGCAGCGGCGACGCCGGTTGCGGGCATCGGTCGGATCGCAGGCGCCCCAGCCCTGGCCGACCCGGGGCACACCGCCGGACGATCCGCAGCCCAGGATCGTGATTGAAAGGCTCATGCCGCTTCGGCGCATCGGAGCGCCGGCATCTTGTCGAAGAGAGCCAGTACGTTGGCGTTGGTCGCGGCGGCGAGCGCTTCGTAGGAAAGGCTCTTCACCTCCGCGAGGACCTTGGCCGTATGGACCACGAAGGCCGGCTCGTTGCGACGGCCTCGATGCGGAGCCGGCGCCAGGAACGGCGCGTCGGTCTCGACCAGGAGCCGGTCGAGCGGCACGCTGGCGGCGATCGCACGAAGGTCGTCCGACTTCTTGAAGGTCAGGACGCCGGAGAAGGAGATCGATAGGCCGAGGTCCAGCGCCGTGCGGGCGAGCTCGGGCCCGGCGGTGAAGCAGTGGAGCAGGGCCTTGAAGGTCCCCTGCCCCATCTCCGCGGTCAGGATCGCGGCGGTGTCGGCGTCGGCGTCGCGGGTATGGATGACCAGGGGCAGCCCGCTCATGCGCGCAGCGGCGATGTGGGCGCGGAACACACGAGCGGCGACGTCGCGCGGCGCACGGTCGTAATGGTAGTCGAGCCCCGCCTCGCCGATGCCGACGCATTTGGGATGGCGCGCCAGCTCGGCGATATGGTCTGCCGACACCTCGGGATCGAGGTGCGCCTCGTGCGGATGGGTGCCGACGGTGAAGAAGACGTCGGGGTAGGCCTCGGCCACCGCGCGGACCTGGTCGAACTTGTCGACCCGCGTCGAGATCGTGATCATCCGCGCGACCCCGGCGGCCCGGGCGCGATCGACGACGGCATCGCGTTCCGGCGCGAAATCGGGAAAGTCGAGGTGGCAGTGACTGTCGATGATCATGCCTCGACCTTGGGCTCCTCGACGAAGCGCGGGAACACCGGCGCCGGTGGCGGCAAGGTCGAACCAGGCTCGAGCTTCCCCGCCGTTACGATCGCGGCGATGTCGCGCTTGTCTGTCGGCACGCCGAGCGCGTCGAGCATGCGGCCCATCGCGGAGGGCATGAAAGGCTGCGCCAGGATCGCGAAGATGCGCACGACCTCCGCCGTCACGTAGAGGATCGTGCCCATGCGCGCGGGATCGGTCTTCTTCTTGGCCCAGGGCTCCTCGGCGGCGAAGTAGCGGTTGGCGTCGGCCACGACGCGCCAGATGTGTCCCAGCGCCAGGTGCAGCATGAAGTCGTCCATGGCCGCGCGCACGGTCGCGGGCAGGGCGCGCGCGTCGGCGAGCAGCGCCTCGTCGGCCGGCGTCAACTCGCCGGGCTCGGGCACCCTGCCCTCGCAGTTCTTGGCGATCATCGACAGCGAGCGCTGGCTCAGGTTGCCGAGGTCGTTCGAGAGCTCGGCGTTGGTGCGGTTGACGATGGCCTCGTGCGAATAATTGCCGTCCTGTCCGAAGGGCACCTCGCGCAGGAAGAAGTAGCGTAGCGGGTCGACGCCGTAGGTCGCGGCCAGCGTCTGCGGATTG
>CAZZWW010000109.1:0-8542 GCA_964657815.1 Vulcanimicrobiota bacterium
TCGATGGGCGCATAGCTCAGTTGGTAGAGCAGCTGACTCTTAATCAGCGGGTCCACAGTTCGAGCCTGTGTGCGCCCACCATCGAAGCCTCTGATCCCTAGAGTGTTTTGGGTCGTCCTACACGTTAGGGCTGCCGTTCTGGTCCGTCTGGTGGCCGGATGGTGCCTACCCAAACCGCAGGTCTTGGTTGCCGGGGTCGTGGTCCTTTGCAGCGCTCAGGGTGATGGGGGTCGGCCGGTCGGCCCGCTTCTCGATCATCGCCAGGGCGGCGAGGCGCTCGGCGTGCCCGGTCACCTGTTTAAGGCAGGCGTCGACGACGAGGCCGCAGCGGTTCTCCATCGGCGCATGACCGTGGCGTGGTGCTCGGCTCGAGGCTCTCATCGACAGGGAAGACTGGATCACGATCGATCAGCGGCGCGAGTGGCCTTTTTCAGCAGCCTGCTAGAAACTCCTTGATCGAAGCTTGGCACAAGACCCGGTGCGATGCAGCACGCGATGGCTAATACGTTGTATTCTTAGGTATTCGCGGCGCAACAATCTCTCCGCGTGTTATCGTGTGAAAAATACCCGCCTTTTTCGTGGTTGCCTCTTGTGTCGGTTTACTTATAAGGGGCGCGGGCAGCCGGTGCCCTTAATCTTGGGGAGGCTAGAATCATGACATTTAAGACCGACATCTCAGAAGCTCAGCTCGGCAAAACGGGACGGCGATCGTTTCTCAAGGGCGTCGGGCTCGGGGCGGCCGGCATGGCGGCCGGTGGTCTTGCACTCTCCAGCACCGCGGCCAACGCAACAGCCAGTGTCGATATCCAGATCCTGACATTCGCGCTCAACTTGGAATATCTCGAAGCCGAGTTCTACCTTCGCGCTGCCTTCGGCCACGGCCTGAGTGTCGGCGATCGCGGCGGGAACCCCGGCACCGTCACCGGTGGTCGCAAGGTCAACTTCTCGAGCCCGGTGATCGCCGCTTACGCAGTGGAACTCGCCAACGAGGAACAGCAGCACGTCCAGTTTCTGCGCAGCGCGATCGCGGCCACCGGAGCCGTGCCGGCATCGGCTCCTAACATCGATTTTGCCTCGAGCTTCGCCACGGCGGCCCAGGCGGCCGGTTTGGGTTCGGGCTTCGACGCTTTCGCCAGCGACACGAACTTTCTGCTCGCCTCTTACATCTTCGAGGACGTTGGCGTCACCGCCTACCATGGTGCCCTGACCGCGATCAGCAATCCGCTCTACCTCGACAAAGCCTCGGGTATCATGGCGACGGAAGCCTATCACGCCGGCATCGTGCGCACCGCCTTGTTCGTTGCGGGCGCCGCCGATGCGACCAACGCCATTTCTATCCTCAGGCAGAAATTGACCGGCGCCTTCGGCACTCCGACGCAGGGCAACGATCACGGTGTCGGCACGACGTCCGCGCCCACGATCTTGGACGCTGACGGCAATTCTATTGCGTGGGATCGCACGACCCAGCAGGTCCTGAACGTCGTTTATGGCAATACGAACGGGACGCCTGGCCTGTTCTTCCCAAGCGGCATCAACCCTGCGTACTAGTCGGCTGACAAGAATGTAGATAAAAGAAGACAGGACAAGTCCTGTCTTCTTTTTTTCTTAAGTCTGTTTCAGACTGTCTTGATACTGCCGTGTCGTTTGTAACGAAGCGACATCTGGCGGACGAAGCGGCGGCCTGCACGGTCGCCGTTCCTCCAGAACATTCGGCGCAAGCGTCTACGTCACAAGAGAAAGCTCGTGCCGTGACGCCTCTACCTCCGGATGATAGACGGCGCTATGGAAAGGCGTTAGGTCGCACAGACACGCAGCGGGAAAGCTGACGCGATGGTCGAGCCGGAGGAACGTCGAGCAATCAGTTTTCTTCTCGACTTCGAATATCTATTGGCAGAACTGTATACGCGGGCGAATACTGGGCAAGGCCTGTCTTCATCCCAACGTGCGCTGAACGCAGGGCCGGTCATCGGCGGTCGCAAAGTCAACTTCGCCACGCCGATCGTCAAGGCATTTGTAGAAGAAGCGGCAATCGGTACTGCGGCCCATATCCCTTTAATCCGAGAGTTTCTGGCAGAGGTCGGTGAACGACCGTATCCAGCCTCGTCTATCGAGTTGGAACGCAGCTTCGCCTCCATGGCCCGCGGCGCGGCGATCCTTCAAGGCGATCGGTCTTTCGACGTTTTCGCCAGCGAAAGCGATCTGATATTGGGCGCTTTCATGCTCGAGGATGTCGGTTTGACGGCCTGCGTGCACGCTCTTCAGTCGTCCCGGATCAAGTGGGCACGCGAACTTCTCGTCGGTCTACACGGAAGCTTGGCGAGTCGAACGGCGATCGTGCGCGCGTTTCTCTACGATGCCGGGCTTGCACACGAGACGAACGCGATCGCCGTCTTCCGCCAGAAGAGCTGTTGCCTGTACGGGACTGTCTATCAAGACTGCGATCACGGTGTAGGCGACAGGCATTCCTCCACGATGATGCCGGTCGATGGCCGCGCCTTGGCTTGGGGGCGGACCATCGAGCAATGCGCCGCGATCCTGGGCGGCGTTGGCCAGAGTACGCGACACGCATTTTTTCCTGCCGGGATCAATGCGCTGCTGACGCCCGACCCTCAAAGACGCACGTTGATTCCGACGTATCAAAACGAATTGTCGCGAGGAGCCGACAGCGGAGTGCGCTTGGTCGCATCCTTCGACAGCGAACGCGTCGAGCTTCCCGCGATGGTCCTCGAGACCGAGACGTTCGCGATGGGGGAGAACACGCCCCATCAGCCTTGGACCGAATCGGCTTATTCGTCATTCGCGCCGAGTTGCATCGAGATTTCCAACGCCCTTGTCCAAGGCGCTGTAGGCATTGTTGGATGCGGCCAACACGCAATCGCGGAAACACTGTGGCACACGGAGCCGCGGCGCCATCGCTATGACATTGTCGCAGGAACCGTTCACCTCGATATCGGAACCGTCGAGTCCTTGGACGGTAAGACGGTCTCGATCCTCGTCGGCGCGGCGGAGAGTTACTGGCACACATTGATCGACGTCGTCGCTAGGCTCGCCCTTGTCCCCGAATCTATCTGGCCAAAGATACGTCGCGTGCTTTATCCCTCTACGGGAGTTCGTATTGCGGAATTGCTTCGACTTTTCGAATTGCCGGAGAATGTCGAGCAAAGAGAAGTGCGTCCATATGAAACATTTGAAGTAGAAGAACTCCTGCAACCATCGAGCTTGCACGGTCTTTTTGACTATCATCCGAGCTTGCTAAGCGCGGTTTTCGCACGGCTGCGGATGAAGATCGACCTTAGCGCGCATTCCCCTAAGCGAATCTTCATCGACCGGCGCGCCTCGCGGCTGCGAAAGCTCACGAACGAAGACGAACTCATCGCAGCCTTGCCGGATTTTCTTCCGGTCCGCTTGGAAGACCTGTCGATTGAAGAGCAAATTCGTCTGTTTTCGGGCGCCGAGATCATTGTTGCGCCCCACGGTGCCGGTCTTACCAATATCGGCTTTTCGCGACCAGGGACTTACGTTGTCGAGCTGATGATGGATGCGTACTGCAACTGGTGCTATCGACGGCTCGCGGCCCTCAGCAATCTTCATTATCGATGTGTTCTGGGCCGGCATTCCCCTTTCTCTAATCTGGAGGCAATTCACTTCGCGACCTGGACCGTAGACAAAGACGATCTTCTGCGTGAAATCGAGTCGATCCGCGCGCTCGCTTCAGCCATTCATTTGGTCGAACCAAATGACTAGTCTAAGGCTCCAAATCAATCATTCGCGCAGCCCCGTCTTGTCCTGAGGATCGCTGTCTCGTCTTCATGACGAGGGTGGGTCTTGGCTGGCGACCGAGGCACCAAGCCGTGAGCGGCGACGTCGGCTTCCTCGACGCCCGCAGTGCCGAGCGCCGAGCGCACCAGCACCGAGCCCGCGACACGAAGACCGGTCAGGATCCCGATACCACGAGCACGGCGACGAGGGTGTATCGCCCGCGCCGTCCTGGCCCGGTCATAGCGGGACGCCTCGCGGCAGCGGGGGCAAGCCGCCATCGCCGTTCGGCGTCCCGGTCCCCTTGGTGGGCGCGATGCCCTTGTCGGCACGGCCGCAGAACTCGTTCACGTTGGCGACCTTGGCGGTGTCCGCGACGGAGAAGGCCAAGCCGTTGACGGGCCCTTGCCCCGGTGCTTGCGGCGGGGACGCTCCGGCTTGCGGCGATGCTCCCTGCACCTGCGGCGACGAGGATCCCGGCGACGTGCCTTCGCTCGGCTGCGACGTCCGGTCGGCGCAGCCGATATCGCCGTCGGCGCGCACGCCGATCCGCGCGCTGACGAGCAAGCGCGTCGTGACCGGGTCGACCGCCTCGATGATGACGAGGGCGGGGAGGGTCGGCCCCGACGGCCATGCGTCGACCGGAGCCGGCGCGCGGCCGTCGGGGCCAGGCTCTGCCACGTAGTGGAAGCGCAGCCGCGCCAAGCCCGTCGGCACGACGCGCCCCGGTCCGAAGCTCAGGTCGCTCCAGCTGGACGCGAGGGCGGAGAGATGCGCCTCCGCGCGCATCAGCGCCGTGCCGTGCTCACCTGCGATCTCGCGTAGCGACACCACCCGCAGCTCGTGGCCGCCGTCCCGCGCCGGCGCTTCCTGCGCGAAGAAAAGGCTGTTGGGACCGCCGCGGAACACGAAGCCTTGCGGCTCCTCGCCGTTCCAGCGCGCACGCTTTAGGCCGGACGCGTCGCGGGCCAGCGCGGCGAGCGTGCGACCGAGATCGTCGGCGGCGCCGACGGCGGCGACGCTGCGGTCGGTCGCGCGCATCAGCGCCGTGGCAGAGGCGACGAGGCCGACCATCACCAGCGCACTCAGCGCGAAGGTGATCAGCGTCTCCGCGAGGAGGAAGCCGGCGTCGGCGGGCGAACGTCTCACCGCGGGTCATCCCCAGGCGGCGACGCCAGCCGGACGAGGTGAACCACCTCGGTCTCAAGCGGCCGCGCGCCGGTGGCGACCCGCAGCACGAGGCGCTGCGCGACCCAGACCAGCTTCGGCGGCTCGGTCTGGCCGATGGCCAATTTGGGCGCATCGGAATTGCCGGGCGCGGTGTTGGCCGGATTGGCAGGCACCTTATCGGCGCCCAGCGCCTTGTCGCCCTTGGGCAACTGCGCGGAGAGGTCAATCGAGCTTGCCTTCAGCGTCCAGCGCCTGCCGTCGCGGGTGCCCGCGTAACTGCCGTCGCGCAGGTCCCGGCGGGTGCGGAACTCGGCGATGAGCGAGCGGGCCACGACCTCCTCCTGCGTGCGCGCGGCGAAAACGACCGAACCGGCCCGAGTCTGCACCACGCCGCGGTAGAGCACGCCCAGGACCATCGCCATGACGGTGAAGGCGACCAGCGCCTCGATCAGGGTGAAGCCGGAGCGGTCGGCGAAGCGGCGCCCGGCATCGTGCTCAGCGCGCCGATACATCGATGGCCCCCGAAACGGGATCGACGTCGATCACGAAAGCGCCGCTGGCCGAGGCCAAAGTCATCGGACCTCCCGAGGCGCGCCCATCCGGGGTGAAGCGTATCGTGGTGCCGGGCGGGCCAGCGAGCGCGCCCGGCGGCATGCCGACCGCGCCCGAGGCAGCGCTGACCATCCCGCCGACAGCCATCGCCGCCGAGGGCCGGCCGCTCGCGGCGGCGGCGTTGCGGGTGTCGCGCAGCAGGGCGCTGACGTTCATCGCCGCGATGCGCAGCGTGCCGGGGCCGGTGGGGCGCACAAGCCCGGGCATGGCGAGGGCGGCGATGAAGGCGATCATCAGCAGCGCGATCATGACCTCAAGGAGCGCGAAGCCGCCGTGCCGATCCCCGGGTCGCGCCATCATCTTTCCCCTAGTCGGATCCGATCGCGGCGTGCTCGCTGCTGCCACCCTTACCGTCCGGGCCGGCGGAGGAGATCGCGTAGGGACCGGCCTTGCCGGGTACGTGGTAGGCGTAGGGGTTGCCCCACGGGTCGGCCGGCACGTTGGCCTGCTTCAGGTAGGGGCCGGCCCAATGCGGCTCGGCAGCCGGGCGCCGCACCAGCGCCTCCAGGCCCTCGCTGTTGGTGGGGTAGCGGCCGTTGTCGAGGAAGTAGAGGTCGAGCGCCGAGTTGAAGGACTCGATCTGCAGGTGCGCGGTACGCTCGCGCGAGGACGACAGGTAACCAAGCACGCGCGGCCCGACGAGCCCCATGACCAGCCCGAGGATGACGAGCACCACCAGCAGCTCGACGAGGGTGAAGCCGCCCGTCGTGTCGCGGCTTGGGCGGCCTGCGGCGGCAGGGCGGAAACGGGCGCGAAGGGCGGCAAGCGAGGATGTCATTGGGGACGCCTCTTACTTCAACAGGTCGTTGACGCTCATCAACGCGGTCATGACCGATATGATGAGCCATGCGATGAGGATGCTGACGAGGATCATCGTGGCCGGGCCGATCACGGCGATGGCGCGCGTCAGCGCGGTGTCGAGCCTCGCCTCGTAGAACACGGCGACGCGGCCGGCGCTATCGGGCAGACGGCCGCTGTCCTCGCCGACGCGCAGCATCTGCACGACATGCCGCGGCAGGAACGAGCGGCTCTCCAGCGCCTCCGACAGCCGGCGCCCCTTGCGCACGTCGGCGACGACGCCGTCGACCTCGGCCGCGTAGGCCGGCAGCCGCACCACGTCGCGCAGCAGCCGCAGCGCCGTCGAGATGTCGACCCCGTTGCCGATCAGCACGGCCAGCGTGCGGCAGAACTTCACCGTCACCTCGTGGCGGAACACGGTGCGCGCCACCGGCAGCCTGGCGACGAGCTGCAGCCAAAGGCCGCGGCTGGCGCCGAGCTTGCCGAGCACGACGAGCGCGAGAGCCGTGGCGCCGACGCCGATCGTGATGCCCTGCCCGTGCGTGCGCAGGAAGCGCGAGGCATTGAACACCATCAGCGCGGTCGGGTCGATCTTGTCGCGGAAGCCCTCCAGCGCCGTCTCGAACTGCGGGATCACGTAGGTGAAGATGAACACCATCGCCGACAGCGCGGCGACGACGAGGAAGGCCGGATAGGCGATCGCGCCGACGAGCTTCTTCTTCATGCGCTCCACGCGCTGCCGTTCCTCGGCGAGGCTCGCCAGCGCCTGGTCGAGCCGCCCAGTGGCCTCGGCCACCTCGACCATCTTGACGTAGATCGGCGAGAACAGCCGGGGGTGCTCGGCGAGCGCGGCGGAGAAGGTCTTGCCGGTGGCGATGGCGCGGTGCAGCTCGCGCAGCACCTTCACCCGCCAATTGCGCGTGTCCATCTGCGCCAGCAGCACCAGCGCCTCGGAGAGGGTGACACCGCCCTGAAGCAGCATGACGATGTCGAGCGTCAGCGACGTCACGTCCTCGCTCTTGGGCTCGGGCGTCAGCATGTCGCGCAACGTGCGGCCCGTGGCGGCGCGCGCCTCCCAGGCCTTGATCGGCAGGAAGCCGGCGCGGTTCAGCTCGGCGATGATGTCGCCGGGCGATCCGCCGTCCATCGTGCCGGACAGGCGGCGACCGCTCGGGTCGAGGGCCTCGTAGCGAAAGCTCGGCATGCGCTCAGTTGCCAGAAAGGCGCGGCAGCGCCTGCTCGATCAGCCAGACCATCCAGATCGCCGGGGCCAAGGCGGCGCCGAAGGCGAGGCGATCCGAACATGCCTGCCGGGGGCGCAGCAGCCGCGCCGCGCCGACGGCAGCGATGCACGCCAGACTGGCGGCGAACAGCGCCCAGGAAAAGCCGATGCCGCCGACCAAAAGCGCGCCCGCCGCCGCCAACTTGACGTCGCCGAACCCGAGGCCGTCGATGCCTTTCAGGCGATAAAAGGCCTCGCGGAACAGCAGCAGCATGCCGCCGCAGAGACCGACGTCCAGCGCGATGGCGGAGAGCGCGTGCCACGGCGCCTCGCCCTCCGCGGACGAGATCGACCAGCGGAAGGCGAAGGCCAAGGCTGCGATGGAGAGCAGCGCGGCATCGGAGATCGTGAAGGTCGCGAGGTCCTGCCAGACGATCCAGACGACGAGCGCGCCTGTGGCGCAGGCGACCAGAGCCAGAGGCATGAACCCGCCCGGCGCGGCACGCAGGATCGCGACGGCCAACAACGCGCCGACAACCGGCGCCGCCCATTCGGCGCGACGCAGGCTCGGCACGTGAAGCGTCATTTCGAAACGCTCGGCGCGTGCAAATCGATCGTCCGAAGCTTGCCGCGCTGACCTTCCGCGTAGGCCCCCGCATCGCGACCATTTCGTATGACCACAGGGTTTATGAAGATCACGAGTTCCGTCCGGCTGAACGCGTTGTCGGTGGCGCCTAGTAGAGAGCCTATATCTTGTCCGACAAAAGGCAGTTGGCCGCGCGTTCGCTGGCGTTGCTCCTGGATCAGCCCGGCGAGCATGACGCTCTGCCCACTGCGCACCGAGATGTTGCTGGCGACGCGGCGCTTGGAGATCGTCGGCGTCAGGGACTGCGTGCCGTCAGCCTGCGGCACCACGGAAGAAATGATCTGGTCGAGGTCCATGTCGACTTCGCCTTTCTGCCCGACACGCGGAATGATCTTGAG
>CAZZWW010000110.1:0-2539 GCA_964657815.1 Vulcanimicrobiota bacterium
GCAGGACGAGCGGTTGCAGCTCGAGCCAAGCGACGATCGCGATCGCCGTGATCGCGATCTTCCAAAGCCGCACGAAAGGGCCGTTCAGCTCCTTGCTTCGCGGCGATGCGTCGGTCTCGGTTGCCGACCGAAGCGCGTCGATCGATCGCTTGAGGGCCCAAACGGCCAGCAGGATCACGACCAGCCAGAGGAGAAGGCTCGTCTCCGGGAAACGGGGGATCCTCGGAATGCCGTGATCGCACTCCGCGCCCTCGATGGACCGCTTGAGGGGGCCCTTCCCGGCGAGCGAGGGGACGTCGGGGCGCGCGAGCAGGAGGAGCAACGTGCTCGCGATGAAGATCGGGGCGAGCAGGATCAGGTTGGCGGACCATCCCCGTCCGATCAGCCCAAACGACGTCACGAGGTCACGGAAGCCGCGTGGCATCAGGTAGTTCGAAAAGTCGCGAATGTGGTGCACGGCGTCGGTGTCGCCGAAGCTCGCGGCCTTATTGAACGGCACCTCGCCCTTGCCTTGACTCATGCACGCCGTGAGGCAGCACGCGGTGTAGCCGCCCCCCGAGACGCTCGAAAGGTAGTCCACCTTGTCGATGCCCTTTCGCGAGTCGAGGGCCTGGATCACGCCAAGACTGAACGAGGCCGATCGGATGCCGCCGCCGGACAGCGCGAGCCCGACGTAGTCGTCGGATGCGGCGTCCGCCTGCCCCAACGCCTTGCGCCGGGCCGCGATCGCCTTCGCCTCCGCGGGGCGGACTTCGTCCCTGAATTGGGTGGAGCTTCCGCTCGCGAGCGGCTCGTTGCAGGCCATGATGGTCCCCGTGCCGAAAAAGCCGCGATCTGCTCGCACTGGGTCGATGTGATGCCGCTATCGCCCGTGCGCCGCTGGCCGTCGAAGGGGACAGTCTAGATGAACCGTAACGTCAGCGCTGTACAACCATCGGTTAAGCCGTCCCGGGGCCGGAGCGTCGCCACTGGCAGCGCCGCGCTGTTGGTCGCGTTGGTCCTCGCCAGCCCCGCCCGCGCCGACTTCGCCTCGTGCCTCGCCTCGCTGCGCGGGCCGGCGGCGGCCAAGGGCGTCGCCGGCGAGACCTTCGAGCGGCTCACCGCCGGGCTCCAGCCCAACCCCGACATCATCAAGGCCGAGGGCTACCAGCCGGAGTTCAAGACCGCGATCTGGGACTACCTCGCCGGCCTCGTCGACGAGGAGCGCGTGGCTGACGGCGAGGCCGGCATGGCGCAGTACCGCGAGTACCTCGCGCAGGACCAGGGCCGCTTCGGCGTGCCGCCGTCCGTCGTGGTGGCGGTGTGGGGCGTCGAGTCGAACTTCGGCAAGAATTTCGGCTCGAAGCCGGTGATCGAGTCGCTGGCGACGCTGTCCTGCGCGCCGGGGAGCCGTCGCCCGGCGTACTATCGCGGCGAGCTCTTCGCGGCGATGAAGATCGTGCAGTCCGGCGACATCGACCCGCGCGACTTCACCGGCTCCTGGGCCGGCGCCTTCGGCCACACCCAGTTCATGCCCTCGACCTTCCTCGGGACGGCGGTCGACGGCGACGGCGACGGGCGCCGCGACCTCGTGCATTCCGCGCCCGACGCGCTCGCCTCCACCGCCAACTTCCTGCACAAGGCCGGCTGGCAGCCGGGCTTAAGCTGGGGCTTCGAGGTCAAGCTGCCGCAGGGCTATGCCGGCCCGTCCGGGCGCAAGGCCAAGCAGCCGATGTCGGCCTGGGCCGCGCGCGGCATCACCCGGGTCGACGGCGGCGGCCTGGGCGAGGGCAGCGCCGGCCTGCTGCTGCCGGCCGGGCCCAACGGTCCGGCCTTTTTGGTGACGCGGAACTTCGACGCGATCTACGGCTACAACGCCGCCGAGAGCTACGCGCTCGCCATCGCTCTGCTGTCCGACCGTCTCGCCGGCAAGCCGGGCCTGCGCACGCCCTGGCCGGTCGACGACCCCGGCCTGTCGCGGGCCGATCGCCGCGAGCTGCAGACCCGCCTCCAGCAGCGTGGCTACGACATCGCCGGCAAGATCGACGGCGTGATCGGCGACAAGACGCGCGAGGCGATCACCGACTTCCAGGGACGCAGCGGGCTGCGGCCCGACGGGCGCGCCAGCCTTTCGGTGCTGACCGCCCTGCGGCGTTGACCGGCCGTCGAGCCCGCGACGGCGGCCGGCGAACGCGACGGCCGTGGCCTGTCCGCGCCCCGACGCCTATGATGATCGCAGACGCGCGTTCCGTGGTCGACGTCGCGACAGGACGAGGTGAGGTCAGCGTGGTCCGGATGCTCAAGGTCGTCTCAATTGCGACGGGGATGGTCGCGGCGTGCGCGCCGGCTCACGCCCAGGGCACGCGCTGCTCGGCCTTCCTCCATCAGCGCGACGGCAGCTGGCGCAGCTTCGTCGACGACGAGATGCTGCTGCCGCGCGGCCCGATGCCGATCCACGCCGGCCAACGTTTCTCGCGCGGGTCCTTCGTCGCGCGCCTTCTCGACGCGCAGTGCCAGCCCGGCGGCCCGCTGTATTAGCGAACGTTGAGGTGGTGCGTGG
>CAZZWW010000110.1:2549-8503 GCA_964657815.1 Vulcanimicrobiota bacterium
ACAACCGTCCTCATGGTGAGGAGCCGCGCAGCGGCGTCTCGAACCACGACCACGCACCACCTTCCCGCTGGAAACTACGCCACCTGGGCGGCGACCCCGATCATGCCGGTGTCGTAGACGGGCATGACGCTGCCGTCGGGCACGGCCTTGAAGATCACGGCGCCGTCGCCGAGCGCGACGGTCAGCGCCAGATGCGCCTCCTTGGCGACGAGGCCGGTGTAATAGGCCTGGATGCCGTGGGCGTCGACGCTGCCCTCGGGCTCGGCGGCGAGCAGGTGCGGCCAGTGGCTCTGCAGCTTGGCGTTGGTGCCCCGGGCGGTGACGGTGAAGGTCATCTCCGACTCGTGGCCGTCCAAGTCCACGGCGATCACGCCGCCGCGCGGGATGGCCTGGCCGGCGAGCAGCACGAGGTTGAGGATGAGCTTGACCTTGTTCTTGGGCAGCAGCGCGCGGGTGGCGTTCCATTCCAGCCGGGTCTTCTCGTCGGCGAAGAGGTTGCGCGCGACGCTCTCGGCGTCGCCGGTGTCGATCGAGGCGCCGGCCGAGCCGGCGGCGCCGAAGGCGAGGCGGCAGAACTGCAGGCGGGCCGACGCGACACCGGTGGACTTCTTGATGAGGTCCATCGCGAACCCGCGCATGTCCGGGTCCTTCTCGGACTCCAGTACCTCGAGCCCGTTGGCGATGGCGCCGACCGGCGAGATCACGTCGTGGCACACGCGCGAGCAGAGCAGGGCGGCCAGATCGAGGGCTTCGAGAGCAAATTCCGTCATCGACCCTGTTCCATCCTCGAGGCGTCGCGCCCGCACGGTCCGCAGCTAAGGCGCGCAATGGTTAACGCGAGGTTACCGGCGAATCGTCATGCAAGAGGATTAACGCGGGTGAGGGCGGCTGGAAAGATTCGATCGTGGGTCTATCCTCACCGCGACGCGGGGCACTCAGAACGGGATCGGCGTGCCGTCCCAGGCGAAGAAGCCGCCGCTGTCGGCGGGGCGAAGCCCGGCGGCGACGTCGAGGAGGTGCGCCGCCGACTCGTCGGGCGTGAACACCTGCTCGGCCTGTCCACGGAACGGCGCGCTCAAGCCCGTCGCCACCGTGCCGGGATGCAGCGCGACGACGATCGAAGCCGGCGCGCGGCGGGTCTGCTCGACCGCGGCCGTGCGGACCAGCTGGTTCAGCGCCGCCTTGGAGGCGCGATAGCCGTACCACCCGCCGAGCCTGTTGTCGGCGATGCTGCCGACGCGCGCCGACAGCACGGCGAAAACGCTGCGCCCGTCGCGCGGCAGGCGCGGCAGCAGGTGCTTGGCGAGCAGCGCCGGGCCGATCGCGTTGACCGCGAAGCTGCGCGTGAGCCGGACGGGATCGAGCGCGGCGAGGCTTTTCTCCGGCGCAATCCCCTCGGCGTGGAGCAGGCCCGTGGCGACGAGGACGAGGCGCGGCGGCGCCTCGATGGCGGCAACGGCGGCGGCAATGCTCGCCTCGTCGGCCAGGTCGAGCCCGTCGTCGCGCCGCGACAGGCCCGTCGTCGCGATGCCCCGTGCCCGCAGCGCCGCCGCCAGCGCCGCGCCGATCCCGCCGGAGGCGCCGACGACGAGCGCGGGGGAGGGCAGGGGAGGGGTGTCGGTCATCGGGACATCCACGTGGGGGCGGCGTTGTTTCGATTGGGCACCCGACGATCTCCCTTCTCCTGGCATGGAGACGTGAGGTGCGCGGCACGGCGGACCGCCAGTCCACGCGATCGTTTGTGTTGAAACGACATTCGTGAAAGTGGCCGGATGGTCGGGTTTAGGCCGGCGACGGCGCGGCGCCCCGGGGTAACGCCTGCGCGGACGCGCGGGTTCAGCCGCGCGCGGCACCTCGAAGCAGTACCACGAACTCGATCATCGATATCGATTGAGTTCGCAACGCGGCCGGTCATGCGCGGTTGCGCGCCGGATCCGTTCGAGCCATGTCGCCAAAGCGCGTCAGCGTACGCCGACACGCCTCTCACTCGGTGTGGCCGAACGCCGATAATGTCGAAATCCGGAGTGGCCGTACGCCGAAAATCTCGGATTTCGACGGGGTCGAACGACCTCAGAAACAATCGCGGTGTGGTCGAACGCCAATACGTCCGCGAGCCCCGCGGGAGCCCCTCGGTGGCATCCCTGAAATGCTGGTTCCAAGGTATACATACCTCGTTTTCCGGTCAAGACCGACGGCAGCCCGTGTCCTCGACGAAACGCCGCGGCGGATTGATTGCGGCGGAACCATGCCCATCTTGCATCCACTCTCAAGGAAGCGCAGGTTCGAACCGTGTTGGGTCGAGTGAACGAAATGACGTCGGCCGAAAGCTGCGACGCGTCTCTGGCAAAGGTCTCCACCGGAAGGGATGCGGCGGCGAGGTCGGTCCTGGACACGATCGATTGCGACGAGGTCGCGGAGATCTTCGCCGAACTCACCGTCGAGGCGGCGGTGGCCGTCATGCATGTCTACGCCGGCAACCACCATGCCCGGCAGAAGGCCGATTGCAGCCCGGTCTGCGACGCCGACGAGCGGGCCGAGGCGATCATCCTCGCCGGGCTCGCCGTGCGCCTGCCGCGCATTCCCGTCGTCGCCGAAGAGGCCGCCTCGCGAGGCGAGAAGCCGCGTTGCGGACGCGCCTTCATACTGGTCGATCCCGTCGACGGCACCCGCGAGTTCCTGCATCGCAACGGCGAGTTCACCATCAACATCGCGTTGATTCTCGACGGTGTTCCCCGCGTCGGCGCGGTCTACGCCCCGGCGATCGGGCGCATGTGGATGGCCGGTGCGCACGCCTACACCTTCCATGTCGAGCCCGGCGCTGCGCTGCCGCCGGTGTCCGAACGCCGCGCGATCCACGTCCGCGCCAACCCCCATGCCGGCCTCACCGCGCTGGCCAGCCGCTCGCATGGCGATCCGCGAACCGAGGATTTCCTGTCCCGGCTTCCGATCGCCGAGCGCCGGTCGGCCGGCTCCTCGATCAAGTTCTGCATCCTCGCCGAGGGCGAGGCCGACGTGTACCCCCGTTTCGGCGACACGATGGAATGGGACACGGCGGCGGGCGACGCGGTCCTGCGCGCTGCCGGCGGTGCCGTGGTGGACGAGCGCGGCGTGGCTCTGCTCTACGGCAAGGCCGAGCGCCAGTATCGCAACGGACCCTTCGTCGCCTGGGGCGACAAGCCGGCCCAGGCGGCCGAGTAGGCTTCAGCTTCCCTTAAGCACCTTTTGCCAGCGTGAGCTTGCGATGCGCGCCGGACACGCCGGTGCGAGCTTCGCCGCGCCTGGGAGAAGTGGCGATGCGGGTCGATGATCGCCGGGATGTCCTGAAACTGCTCGCCGCCTCCGCGGCCGGCGCCGCTTTTGCGCCGCTCGACGCGCTGGCTTCGGTCGAGGAACGTCCGATCACCTATTCGTCGGACGAGCTGGTCCTCTCCGGCCACCGCTTCTTCGGCTCGGTCTCCAAGAGCCTCGCCCAGGTGTTGGAGACGGCGACGGAGCGCTGGGGCCGTCCCAACGGCTATATCCTCGGCGAGGAGGCCAGCGGCGCCTTGGTGGGCGGCCTGCGCTACGGCGAGGGGCGACTCTTCACCCGCAATGCCGGCGAACAGCGCCTGTTCTGGCAGGGCCCTTCGATCGGCTTCGACGGCGGCGGCGACGGCGACCGCACCATGATGCTGGTCTACCACCTGCCGGCGCGCGATGCGATCTTCCAGCGCTTCGGCGGGGTCGACGGCTCCGCCTATTTCGTCGGCGGCCTCGGCATGACGGCGCTTGTGGCGCAGGACATGACGCTGGTGCCCATCCGGACCGGGCTCGGCGCCCGCCTCGGCGTCAACATCGGCTACCTCAAGTTCACGCCGCACCAGACCTGGAACCCCTTCTGAGGGCGACCGCCGGCCGCCTTTGCCGCCCGGGGACCACGTGCCATAGACGGCAGAGGGCGGCACGGGGTGCGCGGGCGTGATCGAGCAGGCCATCTACTTCGCACTCGGGTGCATCGTGACGGCGCTGCTGGCGCTGCTGTTCATGCCGGTGCTGTGGAGCCGCGCGCTGCGGCTGTCACGCAAGCGCCTGCAGCTGCAGGTGCCGCTCTCCATGCAGGAAATCCTCGCCGAGCGAGACCACCTGCGCGCACAGCAGGCCGTCGAGCGCCTGCGCCTCGAGCAGGAGGTCGCGCGGGTGCGCGCCGGCAAGGACGCCGACATGGTCGCGATCGGCCGCGGCACCGTCGAGGCCTCGCGGCTGGCCGAGGAGGTCGAGGCCTTCCGCAAGCTCAACGAGGCGCAGGGCCACGAGATCGCGCTGCTGACCAGGGCGGTGGCCGAGCACAAGGTCGAGAGTTCCGCGCTCCGCAACGACCTCGCCGCCGCGCATACGAGCGTCGAGGCGCTGCGCGGCGACGCCGACGCAGCGGTCCGCGAGCACGCCCGTCTCGCGGAGGAGGGCGAGGGCCACCGCACCAGCGCCGCGGCGCTGGTGGCCCGCCTCTCCGAGCACGAGGGCGCCCAGGCCACGATCGCGCGGCTCGAGGAGGAACTCGCCATCGTGCGCGGCGAGCGCGACGCCGAGCGCGACCGGCAGAAGGGCTTCTATCTCGGCAACAGCCTCAAGGTGGAGAAGGACCGGGCTGCCGACCGGGCCGCCGCGGAGCGCCTCGACAAGCTCGAGGCGGAGAACCTCGCCTTGAAGAAAGCCGGCCAGGCGAAGGAGGTCTCGGTCGAGGGCGGGGCGGACGATGCCGGTCTGCGCGAGAGCATCCACGCGCTCGGGCTCGCCGTCGCGACGATGACCCGCGAGAAGCGCGAGCGGGGCATCAAGGGCGAAACGTGAAGCGGCGGTCGAGCCGCTGTCGGCCGAAAGGTCTCAGCGCACCATCGGGCGGATCTCGCGCGGGCGGCCGTCGAGGTCGAGGGCGACGAAGGTGAAGATGGCACCGGTGACCTTGTGCACGGTCTCGCCGTCGCGGCGGCGGCGCCACGCGGTGACCTCGAAGCGCATGGAGGTGCGTCCCGTGGAGATCAGCTCGGCGTAGACCGTGACCTCGTCGCCGACGCGCACGGGCTGGTTGAAGGTGATCTTGTCGATCGCGATGGTGGCGCAGCGCCCGCGGGCGTAGCGCGCGGCGGCGTTGCCGGCGGCGAGGTCCATCTGCCAGAGCAGCCAACCGCCGAAGATGTCGCCGGCCGGGTTGGTGTCGGTCGGCATCGCGATGGTGCGGATCGCCGGGTCGGAGTCGGGCGGCGCATCCTCGACGGCGGCGCGTTCGGATCTGGTCATGCGGGCCCGGTCAGCTCAAGGAAAAGCGGCGAAGCGCATGGGACTGCGCTTCGCCGTGATCGTCAAGCCGGGCGATGGTGCATACGCGGGAGGCTAGGACTGGCCGCCCTGCACGACGGTGACGGCCCGGCGGTTCTGCGACCAGCAGGAGATGTCGTTGCACACCGCCACGGGGCGCTCCTTGCCGTAGGAGATCGTGCGGATGCGCGAGGCCGGGATTCCGCGGGCGATCAGGTACTGCTTGGCGCTTTCGGCGCGGCGGGCGCCGAGGGCGAAATTGTACTCGCGGGTGCCGCGCTCGTCGGCGTGGCCTTCGACCGTGAACGGGCCGCGATCGTAGCGCTGCAGCCAGGCGACCTGGCGGTCCAGCGTCTGCTGGGCCTTGGGCGTCAGCTCGGTCTGGTCCGACTCGAAGAACACCCGGTCGCCGACGTTTTCGGCGAAATCCTGGGCGCTGCCCGGCACGGCGTTGCCGTGGCCGCCGCGGCCGTCCTCGCCCAGCCCGCGACGGTCGATGCCGCCATCGCGGCCGGCGCCGCCGGCACCATCGGCGTAGCGGCCACCGCCGCCGCCGAGGCCGGCGAGGCCTTCCTCGCCGGGGGTCTTGGCGCAGGCGGCGATGCTGAGGCCGAGGCAGAGCAGGGCGGCCAGCTTGGCGTGCCGCTCGAAACGCGCGAGGC
>CAZZWW010000111.1:0-8496 GCA_964657815.1 Vulcanimicrobiota bacterium
GGCCGAGCGCGCGGCGCCGCACCTCGCCGCCGGCGTGCCTGTCGTGGTCTGCGCCAAGGGCATCGAGCGCGGCACCGGGCTCTTCATGAGCGAGGTCCTCCGCGAGGCG
This sequence comes from Vulcanimicrobiota bacterium, assembly GCA_964657815.1. Classification (GTDB taxonomy): domain Bacteria; phylum Pseudomonadota; class Alphaproteobacteria; order Rhizobiales; family Beijerinckiaceae; genus RH-AL1. Next base: position 110 of record CAZZWW010000111.1, read on the forward strand.
TTGCCGGCCAACCCGCCGGCGATCCTCTCGGGACCCTCCTTCGCCGAGGATGTCGCCCGCGGCCTGCCGACGGCCGTGACCCTGGCGGCGCATGACGAGACCGAGGCGGCACGCCTTGCCGCCGCGTTGGCCGCGCCCTCCTTCCGCCTCTACCATTCCGCCGATATCCGGGGGGTCGAGATCGGAGGGTCGGCCAAGAACGTGCTGGCCATCGCCAGCGGCATCGCCGCCGGCAAGGGGTTCGGCGCCTCCGCCGCGGCCGCCCTGCTGGCGCGCGGCTTCGCCGAGCTGGTGCGCTTCGGCGTCGCCTTCGGCGCGCAGGCCTCGACGCTCACCGGGCTTTCCGGGCTCGGCGACCTGGTGCTGACCTGCGGCTCGCGGCAGTCCCGCAACTTCTCGCTCGGCCTCGCGCTCGGCGAGGGCTTGACGCTCGACGAGGCCCGCGCCCGCGTCGGCACGGCGGAGGGCGCCTACACCTGCTCGGTGCTCTGCGCCCTGGCGGACGAGGCCGGCATCGACATGCCGATCGCCCGGGCCGTCGAGGTGGTGCTCACGGGACGCGCCGGCGTCGACGCCACGATCGAGGCGCTTTTGACACGACCGCCGAAATCCGACGCGTCTCCCTGACGAAAGAGAAAAACGGTCTCAGCATCGGCGCACGTGCATGATTGACACCGACGCAACCGTGGGTTCATGTTCGCCTTACCGTTGCGGCATGCCGCGGCGGCAGCGGTCTTTTCGGCCGCGGCATTGCACGTCACGAGACCCTTTACGGGATTCCTGTCGACATTGGTCGCGCCGCCGCCGGCGGCTGGCGCGGCGAGGAGCCGGCGAGCGCAAGCTCCCGGCTCCTTTTTCGTTCGTGCTGCTCCGCTCTCCGGCCTGTGGTAAGGCGCCGCGCAGGAGGGACGGGCATGGCGCATTGGCTGGTGAAGAGCGAGCCGGACTCTTGGTCCTGGACGGACATGGTCGAGGCCGGCAAAGCCGGTACGCCCTGGAACGGCGTCCGCAACCATGTCGCCAAGAACCACCTCAAGGCCATGCAGCTCGGCGAGCAGGCCTTCTTCTACCATTCCAACGAGGGCAAGGCGGTCGTCGGGATCGTCGAGGTGATCAAGCTGTACTATCCCGACCCGAGCGACGGAAGCGGCCGCTTCGGCATGGTCGACTTCCGCGCGGTGAGGCCGCTGCCCGACCCTGTCGGCCTCGCCGCGGTGAAGGCCGAGCCGAAGCTGAAGGACATGGTGCTGGGCAACAATTCGCGGCTCTCGGTGCAGCCGGTGACGGAGGCCGAGTGGACGCTGATCTGCAAGTTGGGCGGGCTCTGAGCCCAATGTGCAGCCCGGCTTGACCGCCACGGCGCTGCTCGGGATAATCGGCGTCGTCCGTCGGGCCTGGCCGCCGGCGGCGACGCGACTTCGGTCCGTTGCCGAGCCCTGACATTCAGCCCTGCCAATGTCAGGGTACCGCGACAAAAACACGGGCTATTGTCAGGGTACGGCGACAAAAAACCCTGCCACCGGCGCGTTCCGCGACAAGCGTGGAATCGAGGTGGCCGAACGCCGACATGGCGTCCGTTCCGCCGGCCTCACCTCACGATCACGGCCACGCGGTGCCAGGCGTTGGACAGGTAGCCCTTGACGTTCCAGCCCGCGGCGGGATCGGCCGGCTGGCCCTCCCCGGCCTCGTCCACGGCGCGCACGGCCAGCTCGTGTCCGCCGGCCGCCAAGGTCAGCTCCGCCGCCCAGAAGGTCCACGACCACAGCGAGGGGTCGCCCTCGCATGCCGCCTCCACCCAGGTCGCGCCGCCGTCGCCCGAGACCTCGACCCGCGCGATCGGCCGGCCCGTCGCCATCGCCCAGCCGCGCACCGCCACGGGGCCCGTCGGGAGCACGGAGCCGGCGGCCGGCTCGCAGATCGCCGAGTTCACCGGCATGGCGTCGATGGTGGTGCCGCGGCTCCAGTCGATGTCCTCCGGGCGCTCGATGTCGGGCGGCAGCAGCTTGTAGTCCTGCGCCTGGATTGGGCAGTCCGAGGGCTGCGCCTGCACGGTGACCGCGGCGAGCCATTTGGGGCTGCGCACCCCGGCGAAGCCCGGCGTCACCACCCGCAGCGGGAAGCCGTGCTTGGGGCTCAGCGTCTCGCCGTTCATGGCGGTCGCCAGCAGCACCTCCGGCGCCATCGCCTTCTCGACCGGGATGGAGGCGCCGAACCGGAAATGCTCGCCCTCCATCTCGATCTCGTCGAGCGAGGCGAAGGCGACGTGGTGGCCGGCGGTCGTGTCGGCGCCCGCCGCGCGCAGCACGTCAGCCAGCGCGACGCCGGTCCAGGAGGCGTTGCCGATGGCGCCAGGCTGCCACGGGTCGCCCGTCACCGGCTTCACCGCGTCCATCTCGGCGCGGCGGTTGCCGGCGCATTGCAGCGTGGCCTCGACGGTGCGCTGCGGGAAGCGCGCGAGGTCGGCGAGGCCGAGCCGCAGCGGCGTGGCGACGAGGCCCCCGACCTCCAGCACGAAGTCCGCCGCCTCGACCTCCGGCACGTTGCCGTGGCTGCGGACATAGAAATCCTCCGCCGCGGTCTCGTGGCTCTCACGCAGCGTGGCGAGCTCCGGCTCGGCATTGTAGGGCGTCTCCGAATGGACGATCTCGCGCTCGTTGGTCATGCTGGTCTCCGAGAGCCGGCTGGATCGCCGCGCCCGCAGTCTCGGGAAAAGCCGCATCGGCGCCTTTGCGTTCCCCCCTCACGTCGGTCCGGGGCAGCGCAGCCGACCCGGAATCGGTGAGCGCGGACTTCTCCGGTGACACCGAAGCACACCGGTCTCAGGTTCGGCTGCGCCGCTCCGGAATGACGCGCGGAGAGGAGCGGCGCTCGAGCTGCTCCGCCGTCGCCAATCCCGCATGTCGGACGGCAGCATCGCCACGCGGCCGCCGTCCCGCCGGTTTGATGGCACAGATGCAGATGCTTGACTTGTCGGATTCAGCCGACGCCGAAACAAAGCAATTGATATATTCGCGGTTGCTGTGAACGCCGCTTCTGCGCACCTCTACAGTCCCGCGACGGAAGCACGCACCTTCCGTAGAGTAAGGCTTCATTAGCCATACGCGTGTACCGGTGAGAGATCGTCCTCGAGATAATTTCCGATGGGATTGCGGAGGTTTCAGCGTCTTTCGATCGGAATCAAGTTCGGCTTCGTCGTCGTCCTCGGCTGCATCCTGATCGCCGCGGGTTGTTCCGCCTTCGTCTACCGGCAGATACGCGCCAGCGATCTGCTGCAGAGCGAGCAAGTGTCGACCGCGACGATCGCCAACCTCAAAGGTGCCGTCCAATCCATCTTCGAAACCGCCTTCAACGTCGTCGATACGACCCACGACAGTCTCGTCGCCTTCAAGGACGACGGCATCACCGATCAGCACGTGTTCGATGCCGTCTTGAAGCGGATGGTCGACGCCGACCGCTACGGCGCCTGGCTCGTCTGGGATGGGGCCGCGGCGCCTTGTGACGGATGCGGCGCGTCACCGGGTGCCGACGCGAAGATGCAAGTCTATTGGCACCAGAACGGCATGGAGATGCACCGCGACGTCGTGCCGGCGGAAATCGTGGACAGCGACTTGTACAAAGTCCCGCGGAACACGGGCCAGGCCTACCTTCTCGAACCGCACCAGATCCAAGCCGAGAACGGCGACCCGACCTTGGTCACGTCCTTCGCGCAACCGTTCCAGATCGACGGGAAGACCGTGGGCGTCCTCGCGGTCGACATCAAGCTGGACGCCATCGGCGATGCGCTTCAGGCGATCACGTTGCCGAACGGCGCGCATATCACGGTCGTCTCGGAGGGTGGCGTCGTCGCGATGGCGACGGCTCCGGGACAGCTGGGACGGCCCCTGCGACCGGACCTGGCGAAACTGTTGGCCGCCGCCGAGGCGGCCGGCGGCGCCAAATCGATCCTGGACGACGACAGGCAAGTGCTGTTCTCGGCGAGCCGGATCAGCTTTTCGGGTGTCCGCAATCCATGGCACCTGCTGCTGGAGCTGCCGGAACGATCGTTTCTCACGCAGGAATACGAAGAAAGGAACGACCTGTTCCTGGTGGTGGCGCTCGCCATATTCGCGATGCTGCTGCTGGTGTTCGCGGCCATGCGCTGGCTGGTCATCTCGCCCCTGCACAGGTTGTCGACGGTCATCAACGGTTTGGGTGACGGACTGTTTGCCTTCAAAGTTCCAGGATGCGCGAGGCTCGACGAAGTCGGCGATATCGCGCGAGCCGTCGACAAGCTCCAGGAAAGCAGCCTGAAGATCGCGCGAATGCAGGAGGACCACGGCGAGAGCGCGTACCAGCGCGAACTCGCGAAACGCGCCGAGATCGACGACATCTCCACGCGCTTCTCCGAGTCGATCGAGACGACGGTCGCCGCCCTCCACGATGTCGCCTGGACGGTCGAAAGCCGATCCAGCGAGGTGTCCTGCACCGCGCAGAGTGCGGTGCAGGATCTCAGGACGGCCTCCGACGAATTCGCCGGCTTCGGTCAGAGCATGGCGCTGATCGCCACGGCGACGTCGTCCCTCGTCGAGACCATCACGTCGATCGGGGACCAGAGCGTCAGGAACACAGCCGCGTCCCTCCAGGTCGAGGAATACGCGACCTCGTCCAACCTCGCGATCGACGACCTTCGCGGGACGATCGCCTCGATCGAGAACGCCGCCGAGCTGATCCGGATCATCGCCGGTCAGATCAATCTCATCGCCCTCAACGCGACGATCGAGGCCGCGCGCGCCGGCGACGCCGGCCGCGGCTTCGCCGTCGTCGCGCAGGAGATCAAGACGCTCGCCGCGCAGACCTCGCGGGTGACCGCCGAGATCAGCGGAAAGATCAGCGCGATCCAACAGGCCTCCAGCGTCACCGACGCCAACGTGGCGGGCATGGCCCATGCCTTCGAAGACATGCGGCGGATTTCGGAGGAGATCGCACGAGCGCTCGGCGTCCAGATGACCGCGACGGATGCCATCGGCGCGATGGTGAGGGCGGCGCAGGGGGGCGCCAACGACGTCGCCGCCCGGATCTCCACCGTCGTCCGATCCACATGCGACGTGGAGGAAGCCACCAGCGTCATGCGGGCGCAAAGCGGGTCGCTGAGTGCGGAGATCGGAAAGCTGCGCAGCGAGGCGACGAACTTCCTGGTCGTGCTCAAAGGGTCGTAGGTCGGGCATCGACGATGAGGGTGTCGGGCGGTCGCGGAGCGCCCGTCACCGGCCTCCTGTCGTCGATCAAACCCCTACTCCGCCGCCGCCAGCCCCTGCGTATCGAACTGCAGCCTGGCCAGCCGCGCGTACAGCCCGCCGCGCTCCACCAGGGTGCGGTGCGTGCCCTCCTCGACGATGCGGCCGCCGTCCATCACCAGGATGCGGTCGGCCTTGAGCACCGTGGCGAGGCGATGGGCGATGACCAAGGTGGTGCGCGAGCCCATCAGCGTGTCGAGCGCGCCCTGCACCAGGCCTTCGTTCTCGGCGTCGAGCGCGGAGGTCGCCTCGTCGAGCAGCAGCACGGGTGCGGCGTCGAGGATGGCGCGGGCGATGGCGAGGCGCTGGCGCTGGCCGCCGGAGAGCGTGATGCCGCGCTCGCCGACCAGCGTCTCGTAGCCCTCGGGCATCATGCGGATGAAACCGTCGGCGGCGGCCTGCTCGGCGGCGCGGCGGACCTCGGCGACGGTCGCGGCAGGGCGGCCGTAGCGGATGTTGTCGGCGATGGAGGTGCCGAAGATCGCCGGATCCTGCGGCACCGAGCGTATCTTCGAGCGCAGGTCGGCGGGGTCGAGCGTGCGGATGTCGATCCCGTCGTAGAGGATGCGGCCGAGCGCGGGATCGTAGAAGCGCATCAGCAGCTGGAACAGCGTGGTCTTGCCGGCGCCCGAGGGGCCGACGATGGCGACGGTCTCGCCGGGGCGCACGGTGAAGGTGAGGTCGTGCAGCGCCCGCTCCTCGCCGCGCGAAGGATAGCCGAAGGTGACGCCGTCGAAGGTGAGGGCGCCGTCGGGCTGCGCCGGCAGGCGCGCCGGCGTGGCCGGGGCGACGATGACGGGGCGGACCTTCAGCAAGTCGCCGATGCGGCCGGCCGAGCCGGCGGCGGCGGCGAGTTCGCTCCAAACCTCGGAGAGCTGCCCCAGCGAGGTCGCGCCGAGCACGGCGTAGAGCAGGAACTGCGAGAGCTGGCCGCCCGACATGCGGCCTGCCAGCACGTCGTGGGCGCCGTACCAGAGGATGCCGACGACGCTGGCGAAGACGAAGAGGATCATGACGCCGGTGAGCACCGCGCGCGCGGCGATGGCCGAGCGCGACGCCTCGAAGGCGTCCTCGACGGCGGCCTTGAAGCGCGACGCCGTCTGCCCCTGGGCGTTGTAAGCCTGCATGGCGCGCACGGCCCCTAAGCTCTCGGCGGCATAGGCGGTGGCGTCGGCCAGCGTGTCCTGCGCGGCGCGCGAGCGCTTGCGCACGGTGCGGCCGGAGGCGACCAGCGGCAGCACCACGGCGGGGATGATGACGAAGACGAAGGCCGAGAGCTTGGCCGAGGTGAAGAACATCAGCGCCAGCGAGCCGACGAACAGGAAGAGGTTGCGCAGCAGCACCGAGGCGGAGGCGCCGAAGGTCGACTTCAGCTGCGTGGTGTCGGCGGTGAGGCGGGAGATCAGCTCGCCGACGCGGGCCTTGTCGTAGAAGGGGGCGTCGAGCGTGGTGAGGTGGGCGAAGACGTCGGCGCGCAGATCGGAGACGATGCGCTCGCCAAGCGTCTGCACGAAGAAGTAGCGGGCGGCCGAGGCGACGGCCAGCACCAGCACGACGCCGAGCATGGCGATGAAGTAGGAGTTGATGACGCCGGCCTTGTCCGGCTCGAAGCCGAAATCGACGATGCGGCGTATCGCGATGGGGACGATCAGCGTCGCCGCCGAGGCCGCGGTGAGCGCGAGCACGGCGCCGGCGATACGGCCCTTGTAGCGCAAGGCGTACGGCAGGATCGGCGCCAGGGCCTGGAAGTCGACCTTGCCGCCGCGGCGGCGCTTCTTCGGCTCGGGGGCCACGGCCTCGTCGAGGACGGAGATGTCTGTCATGGCCAGTTTATAGAGCTTCCAGTCCCACCATGCACCCCGAAAGATGCCGCGGCCATCTCCGCGCGACAAGGCCGCCCGACCGTGGCAAGACGGCGGGAGCAGCCAAGGCCCAGCCATGACGCCGTTTTTCCAGGACCGGACGCGTCCGCACCAGTTCCTGACCGCGATCCTGTGGACGACCGTCGTCGTGGTGACCCTCGTCTCCGTGGCCATCGCCGTGCTGACGGCGCTGATGGCGATGTCGCTCGACTGGGGCGAGGCGGTCACCGCCGGCGCCGAGCCCTGGGTCGCGGCGCTGATCGCCGGGGGCGAGTTCGTCGGCATCGGCGGAGCGAGCGCGCTCGGAATCGTGCTCTGGCACACGCGGCGCTTCAAGGTGGCGGCGCTGATGCTGATCGTCGTCGCCGCCCTTGTGACGGCCTGGCTGGGGGTCGCTTTCGTCCGTGAGTACACCTGAGCCGGCAGCCGCCGGGCTGCGCGACGGCGAGATCGCGGTCGCGCACGAGGCGCCGCGCGATGCCTGGCTGAGCTTCATCGGCACGATCGAGACGCCGTGGACGGCGCGCGGCGACTGCCCGCGCCAGGGCGATGCCGAGGCCGGCCCGGTCTGCCGCCTCGTGCTTGCGGCGGCCTGGGAGCCGGCGCTGGAGGGCATCGACGCCTGCCCGCGGCTGCAGGTCCTGTACTGGATGCACGAGGCGCGGCGCGACCTCCTGCGCCTGGCGCCGCGCGGCGGGCGGATGCGCGGGCCGTTCGCGCTGCGGGCGCCGACGCGGCCCAACCCGATCGCCTCATCCGTGGTGACGCTGCTGGGACGCGAGGGATGTGTGCTGGAGGTGCGCGGGTTGGATTGCGTCAGCGGCACGCCACTGCTGGACCTGAAGCCGTGGCGGGGGTGATCCCGTGCGTGGTTCGAGACGCCGCTGCGCGGCTCCTCACCACGGGGGAGGTCGTACAACGCGCCTCACGGTGCGGAGGTCCGCAGGGCCGTCCCGAACCACGCACCCACCAACCCGCTATTTCTCGCCCGGCGCGAAGGCGGCGGCGAGGCCGGCGGCCAGCACGGCGCCGCGCGAGGCCGCGAGCTTGCCGTCGCCCTCGTTGATCTCGCTGAGCAGGACCACAGCCGATACGGCGGCCACGATGAAGCCGCCGAGGCGGCGGGTCGCGCGCGGGACCATCAGCGCGCCGCCGATGACCTCGGCGGCGGCGGCGGCGCGCATGGCGTCGTCGGACCAGCCGAGGTGGCGAAACATGGTGGCATAGCCGCGATTGCCGACGAGCTTATCGG
>CAZZWW010000112.1:0-8412 GCA_964657815.1 Vulcanimicrobiota bacterium
GGATGTCGCAAGGGCTGCCCAGGCTCGTGCTCGACCGTATCGCGCCGAAATGGTCGAAGCTGTCGCCCGCCGCCGGACTGAAGCGGCTGCTCGGGCGCGACGGCCAGGTCGAGTTCGGCAAGAACCTCTTCAAATTCGTGCTGGTCAGCGCCGTGGTCGCGCTGATCCTGCGCGGGCAGGCGCAGACGCTGGTCGGCACGCTGTTCTACGAGCCGAGCCAGCTCGGCCCGCTGATGCTCGGGCTCGTCGCGCGGCTGCTGGCGGGCTCGCTCGTCGCCTACGCCTTGCTCGCCGCAGCCGACCTCGTCTGGGCGCGGCTGAAATGGCGCCGCGACCTGCGCATGACCCGGCAGGAACTCAAGGACGAGATGAAGCAGTCGGAAGGCGACCCGCTGCTCAAGGCCAAGCGCCGAAGCCTCGCGCTGGACCGCCGCCGCCGCCGCATGATGGCGGCCGTGCCCAAGGCGACGCTGGTGATCGCCAACCCGACCCATTACGCGATCGCGCTGCGCTACGTCCGCGAGGAAGGCGGCGCACCGGTCGTGCTGGCCAAGGGGCAGGACCTCATCGCGCTCAAGATCCGCGAGATCGCCGAGAATGCCGGCATTCCGGTCATTGAGGACAAGGCTCTCGCAAGGTCCATGTACGACCATGTCGAGGTCTCCCAGCTGATCCCCGCCGAATTCTACAAGGCCGTTGCCGAGCTCATTCACTTCCTTCAGGCGCGCGGTACCGTTCGCCGTCCCGCCGCGAAAGCGTTCCATGGATAATCTCGTCACCGATGTCGCCCGCCAGCGCGCCGTGATCCTCGCCGACGCGCTCGACGACACCGTCGCGGAACTCCGCCTGATCGATCCCGGTGACATCATCGCCTATATCCGCGCCGGGCAGTGGGCCAACATCGCCGATCTCGTGAACTCCTCCGCGGAGCTCTCCTTCCGCGAAGGCGCGATGACCTTCGCCTGCGCGGCCGATTTCGCGCTCGATTGGGCGAGCGGCCCCTCGATCGCCTTGGAAATGGAGTTTCAGGGCCATGCCATCAGCGCGTTCTTCACCCTCGTCCTCGACCGCGAGGCCGGCATGGTGTCGTTGCGGCGCGTCTGGTTTCCGATCGAGCCGGACGACGCGGCGCAAGGCACACTGGCGCTGGCGCTCGCCGTGGCCGACGCCCGGCTCGGACGCAGCTCGCAGCCGTCCGCCGCGACGCGGCGATGGTGACGGCGAGCGATCCTGTGCACGAGGTGCTCGGCCGCCGCATCGCGCCGGGCGAGGCGGCGCGCGGGGAGTTCACCTACAGCGTCGTCGAGGTGAGCCCGGCCAACTGGAGCGGCATAGAGCGCCGCGGCGACAAACGCCTCCGCACGCGGCTGCGCGACGGCCTCATCGGCGAGCGCAAGCATCGAACCATCGCCGACTGCCGCATCAAGGACCGCTCGCGCGCTGGCGCCCGGCTGCAGCTCGACAAGGACCGCCCGCTGCCGAAAAGCTTCGTGCTGACCGACGGCGCGGCCCGCTCGCTCTACCGCGCCGACCTCGTCTGGCAGGTCGGCCGCGATGCCGGCGTCAGGCTGACGGCGCTGGGCTAGCCAAGGGCCTAAAGATCGAACCGCGCCAGCACCGGCACGTGGTCCGAAGGCCGCTCCCACCCGCGCGCCTCCTTCAGGATGGTCATGCCGGCGAGCGCGTCTCCGAGGCTGGGACTCGCCCAAACATGGTCGAGGCGGCGCCCCTTGTCGGCCTTGGCCCAATCGGGTGAGCGGTAGCTCCACCACGTATAGCACTTCTGGTCGGCCGGCACGTGGGCGCGCAGCACGTCGACCCAGCGCCCAGCCGCGATAACGCGGCCGAAGCGTTCGACCTCGACCGGCGTGTGGCTGACGACCTTGAGCAGAGCCTTGTGGCTCCAGACGTCGTGCTCGAGCGGCGCCACGTTGAGGTCGCCGACGAGGATCGCATCGCCCGCCGCGATGCCGTCCGCGGCGATCCACGCCGCCATCTCGTCGAGGAAGGCCAGCTTGTGGGCGAACTTCTCGTTGATCGCGGGATCGGGCTCGTCGCCGCCCGCGGGCACGTAGAAGTCGTGCAGCGTCAGGTCACGGCCGCCGACGGAGAGGCCGACGGCGAGGTGGCGAGCGTCGTTCTTGCCGCAGAAGCCGCGCCGCTCGATGCGGGTGAACGGCAGCCGCGAGGCGATGGCGACGCCGTGATAGCCCTTCTGCCCGTTGATCGCGAGATGAGCGTAGCCGAGCCGCTTGAACGCCGCGACCGGAAACTCCGCATCTCGGCACTTGGTCTCCTGGAGGCAGAGCACGTCGGGCCGGTGCGCGGCGAGGAACGCCTCGACGAGATCGATGCGCAGGCGCACCGAGTTGATATTCCAGGTCGCGAGCGTGAACATCGACCGCCTATATCGGTCGCGTCAGCGGCCGAGAAGCCACGGCGACGACAGGGCTGGGGACGGTTCGTCATCGGCCCGCGACAGCGCCTGCTCGGTGCGCAGTCGATCGTCGAGGAGGTCGACCTGGGTCGATTGAATCGACCTGAACGCCTTCTCGGCGGCATTGACGGGAAAAGCGAAAGCCTCCCAGGCATGAGGACGCAAGCACCTCCTGCCGCTCGCCGACCTCAGGCCTTCGGCGCCATGCTCTCGATCCGGCGCTGCATCTCGTCGAGCTGCCGCCGCATGTCGTCGATCTCTCCGCGCGGTTCGGGCGCCGGCTGCGGCTCGGGCGACGCCGCGGCCGGCTTGGGTGCAGCGGCAGCCCCCAACCCAGCAGCGCCGGGCGTGAACATCGACAAGGCGTTGCGGAACATGGCCACGTTCTGGCGCGTCTGCTCTTCGATCTGCGCGAAGATCGGGCGGGCGGCATCAGCCATCGGGTTGGCCATCATCGCGCTCGTCAGGGGGCTCTGCCCGAACACGTCGGCGAACCCACCCTTTTCCTTGACGAGCTTGTCGAGCGAGAACTCGAGATAGGAGGGCACCAGCATCTGCATGCTGTCGCCGTAGAAGCGGATGAGCTGACGCAGGAAGGTGATGGGCAGCAGGCTCTGGCCGTTCTTGCCCTCCTGCTCGAAGATGATCTGCGCGAGCACCGAGCGGGTGATGTCCTCGCCGCCCTTGGCGTCGTAGACCACGAAATCATCGCCGCGTTTCACCATGACGGCGAGATCCTCGAGCGTGACGTAGGCGCTCGTGCCGGTGTTGTAGAGCCGGCGATTGGCGTATTTCTTGATGGTGATCGGAGACTTTTCGCTCGTCATGCGCCAAACTCTGGTTCGCGTCCGCCGTATCGGACTGCTGCGATCCCGGACATGGCAGTGCACCATAGGCTCTTTACGCAAATGCGAAAGAGGCGTCGTGCTGCATCGCACTCCCCCAAGCGACCCATGCGGTCTTGCCGTCTGGATGATTGACCCGACATCCGGCTTGCTGTGGTAAACGCGCAACCGCAAGCCGAAGACGCCGGCAATTCCGGCGCAGAAGGAGAGCACGTTCCATGTCCACCGACATCGTCATCGTCGCCGCCGGCCGCACCGCCGTTGGATCCTTCAATGGGGCATTCGGGTCGGTTCCGGCGCACGAACTCGGCGCTGCCGTGATCAAGGACGTCATCGCCCGCGCCAAGATCGAGGGCGGCGACGTCGACGAGGTGATCCTGGGACAGGTGCTGACCGCCGCTCAGGGCCAGAACCCCGCGCGGCAGGCGGCGATCGCCGCCGGCGTGCCCAAGGAGAAGACGGCCTGGAGCCTCAACCAGGTGTGCGGCTCGGGGCTTCGCTCGGTGGCGCTCGGCATGCAGCAGATCGCCAACGGCGACGCCGCGATCATCGTCGCCGGCGGGCAGGAGAGCATGTCGCTCGCGCCCCACGCCAGCTACCTGCGCGGCGGCGTCAAGATGGGCGACACCAAGCTCGTCGACACGATGATGAAGGACGGGCTGATCGACGCGTTCCAAGGCTACGCCATGGGCAACACCGCCGAGAACATCGCCGAGAAGTGGCAGATCTCGCGCGAGGACCAGGACACGTTCGCGCTCGCCTCGCAGAACAAGGCCGAGGCGGCACAGAAGGCCGGCCGCTTCAAGGACGAGATCATCCCCTTCACCGTGAAGGGCCGCAAGGGCGACACCATCGTCGAAGAGGACGAGTACATCCGCAAGGGTGCCGTGATGGAGAACTTCTCCAAGCTGAAGCCGGCCTTCACCAAGGACGGCACGGTGACGGCCGGCAACGCCTCCGGCATCAACGACGGCGCCGCCGCCGTGGTGCTGATGACGGCCGACGAGGCCAAGCGCCGTGGGCTCACGCCCATCGCCCGCATCGCCTCCTGGGCCACCGCCGGCGTCGATCCGGCCATCATGGGCACCGGCCCGATCCCGGCCTCGCGCAAGGCGCTGGAGAAGGCAGGATGGAAGGCCGGCGAGCTCGATCTCGTCGAGGCCAACGAGGCCTTCGCCGCGCAGGCGATCTCGGTCAACAAGGACATGGGCTGGAACCCGGAGATCGTGAACGTCAACGGCGGCGCCATCGCCATCGGCCACCCGATCGGCGCCTCCGGCACCCGGGTGCTCGTGACGCTGTTGCACGAGCTGGCGCGCCGCGACGCCCACAAGGGTCTGGCCACGCTGTGCATCGGCGGTGGCATGGGCGTCGCCATGTGCGTGGAGCGCTAGGTCTCCGGGCCCGTGGCGCGGCTCTTGTCGCGAGCGCCGCGGCAGGCTCTATCAAGGCAGTGAACAACGACGAGGCGGACCGCTGAGAGTCCGCCCGTAGCAGGGAAGGAACGTCTATGGCGCGGGTAGCGGTTGTCAGTGGAGGCTCGCGCGGGATCGGCGCGGCGATCAGCAAGGCGTTGCACGACGCCGGATACAAGGTGGCCGCGACCTACGCAGGCAACGACGAGGCGGCCAACGCCTTCAAGGAGGCGACCGGCATCGCCGTCTACAAGTGGGACGTCTCGAGCTTCGAGTCCTGCGCCGAGGGGCTCAAGCAGGTCGAGGCCGATCTCGGTCCGATCGAGGTGTTGGTCAACAACGCCGGCATCACCAAGGACGTGCCGCTGCACAAGATGAAGCCGGAGCAATGGTCCGTCGTCATCAACACCAACCTCAACTCGCTCTTCAACATGACGCGTCCGTTGATCGAGGGAATGCGCGCGCGCGGCTGGGGCCGCATCATCAACATCTCCTCGATCAACGGCCAAAAGGGCCAGTTCGGCCAGACCAATTATTGCGCGGCGAAGTCGGGCGACATCGGCTTCACCAAGGCCCTTGCGCACGAGAGCGCCAACAAGGGCATCACCGTCAACATCATCGCGCCGGGCTACATCGCCACCGACATGGTGAAGGCGGTCCCGGAGGAGATCTTGAAGACCAAGGTGCTGCCGCACATCCCCGTCGGACGGCTCGGCGAGCCGGAGGAGATCGCGCGCTGCGTGGTGTTCCTGGCGAGCGAGGACGCCGCCTTCATCACCGGCACGACCATCTCGATCAACGGCGGCCAGCACATGATCTGAGGTGGGCGCGTTACAGACGTTGTCATTCCGGGGCTCGGCGCGGCCGAGAACCCGGAACCCATTGCGCCCTCCGAACCAGCGAACTTGACGAGAGCAGTTCCGGGTTCGCCTACGGCGCCCCGGACCGACACCCGTTCACCCTACAGCCGAGCCGGTGCTCCAGCGCCACAGCTTCTCGAACGGGAGGGTCACGAGCATGAAGAGATGCTCGAGGATGGCGAGGCCGAGCAGCGAGGCGGCGAGCGCGTAGCCGGCCGTGCTCGGACCCTCGGCCGCCGGATCGAGCGCCATCAAGACAAGGCCGCCCCCGGCGGCCGCCGCCAGCAGGACGGCAACGGGGAAGAAGTCGTTGATCGGCCCGCGGCGAAAATAGGAGCGCAGATGTGCGATCGGCGCCGGCATGATCGCATCGTTGAGGTTCGGGACGCCGAAGAAGAGGTTCAGCTTAGACGACACCCGCATCGCCCAGAGCACGCCGTAGGCCAGCGCGCCGGCCTGGTTGGGCTGGCCCCAGGTCGCGGCGAGCACGCCGAGTCCCGTGCCGGCGAGCGCCAGTTCGTGCCAGAGGATCGCGGCCACGGCGTAGCGGAAGCGGGAGAAGCCGTTTGCCCCCGCCGGACAGGCCAAGGGGCGTGGCCCGGTCACCGCGCCGGTGAGAAAGGCGACCTCCTGTGTGCCCCAGAGCACGATGGCCGCGGTGAACGCAGCGTAGGTCGCGGTCAGGCTGGAGACCGCTGCCGTCCGCGCCAGCGCGGCGAGGCAGAGCGGGTAGAGGACCGCCGCGCCGATCAAGGCCCATCGCGCCGTTGCCGGTCGGCGCAGCACCACGAGGAAGACGAGCCCGGTGGAGAACCACCAGACGAAGAGCGCGTAGGCGAAGGCCGTCGCGTTCGCGCTCATGGTCCTACCAGGCCGGTGCGAGGAGCGTCGTCGCCGGCAAGGCCGTGCGCTTTACCGGGAGCACGAACAGCCGGGCGAAGGTCAGCGCCGCGGCCGCGCCGAGGCCGAAGCGCTTGAGCTTGCCGCCGAGACCGCCCTGCGCATTGGCGACCGCGCGCGCCTCGGTGATGCGACGCATCCGCTCCAGGCCGGCGCGGAACGCCGGATGGTCGATGTCGAGCGCGACGGGGAAGCACTGCTTGGCGATCTCCTGGGTGATCGCGAAGACCTTGTAGTCGTAGTCTGTCGGATCGATGCCGACGGCCTCGTGGAAGGCCGGGCGCATGTGGTCGCGCACGTACATCGTGGCGAATACGGCGAGCAGGAAGAAGCGGATCCACAGCTTGTTGCGGCCGGCGGTCAGCTTGGGGTCGGCGCGCATCAGCAGCGCGAAACCTTCGCCGTGGCGGAACTCGTCGTTGCACCATTTCTCGAAGTACTTGAAGATCGGATGGAACAGCCGGTCGGGATTGCGCTCGAGCTGACGGTAGATCGTGATGTAGCGGGCGTAGCCGATCTTCTCGCTGAGATAGGTCGCGTAGAAGATGAACTTCGGCTTGAAGTAGGTGTACTTCTTGACCTTGGTGAGGAAGCCGAGGTCGACGCCGATCCCGGCGTCCTTGAGCGTCTCGTTGATGAAGCCGGCATGGCGCGACTCGTCGCGCGCCATGAAGGTGAAGAGCTCTCGGATGTCCTTGTTGTTGATCTGCTTCTTGATCTCGGAATAAAGCACGCACCCCGAAAACTCGGCGGTCAGCGAGGACACCAGAAAGTCCTTGAACTCGCGGCGAAGCTCTGGCGGCAGCGCTTCGATGTCGGCATCCATCGGGCCTTCGCGGCGAAAGTGCAGCTTGTTGTGGTCGGCGCGCATCTCGCCGATCATGTGGTCCCACTCCTTGCGGACGAGGTCCACGTTGAGCTTGTCCATCGCCTTGAAATCGGTCGTGTAGAAACGTGGCGAGAGGATCGTGTCCTCCTTGGCCGCGTCGAGGGAGAGGCTGGAGGTGCCGGGAATGGCGTGCGGCAGCGCGAGACCTCCGGTGCCGCCGCCTTCGATCGGGATCATGGCGCTCGTCCTTCAGAAAAGCTGACTTCGTACAATTCGGTCAATTCCAGGTAGCCCTCGACATGGGCCCAAAAGCGGCCGAACGGCCCGGCGCGTTTCAACGTCGCGCGACGCGCCACCACCGTCTTCTGGCCGAAGGCGATACCGGCCGGGGCATCGTGGATGATCACCTCGTCGCCGGGGCCGGGGGCGACACCATCGAGATCGACATAGGCGTGCAGGCTGTCGGCCGTCTGCTCGAGATCGATCGTGCAAGGCACCTCGATCGTCGAACGGGATCCCGACCAGCCAGCCTTCATCGCGTCGTCGCTCCCGTGTCCTTCGCCGGCGTATTCGCCGCCGCCTTGTCCGGCGCGCCAGCCTGCGTCTCGCCGTCGTCGAGCAGCTTGGCGAAAGCCAGTTCGTTGGTCGAGCCGAAGGCCTCGAGGTCGAAGCTCTCGCCGGTCGTCGGATCGGCAATAGACAATCGTCCGTCGGCCCAGTGCGTCAAGCGGAAAGCGGTGCCCGTCGCCTGTTCCTTCAGCCGATGCTCGCGAACGAGACCGCGCATGATGCCGCGCACGAAGCCGCCGGTGGTCGGCTCGATCATGGCGACGCGCTTGCCCGTCACCGCGTCAGTGACCAGGACGCCGCCGTCGTGCTGGTCGGCGAAGAACAGGTCGCGGCTGGCGACGGCGTTCGTCGGCGGCACGGCCACGTGGTAGGCACCGGCGCGGTGCGACACGCCGGCGACAATGATCGTGAACAACATCAGCAGGCCGGCGCCGATGATCACCCCGCGCGGGATGATCGGGCGCGGGGCCGGCGCTCTCGGTCCCGCCGGTCTTCTGATCTCGGTCGGCATGGCAGTCCTCATGCGGCGGCGGTCTCGGCCGCCGGGCGGCGCTTC
>CAZZWW010000113.1:0-2503 GCA_964657815.1 Vulcanimicrobiota bacterium
CGCCCTCCACGTCACGCCTCTTTGCGCCGCGCCGTGGTAGGCAGGCCGCGGGAGTGGCGTGCATGAGCTTTGCGATCGATCTCGGTCTCGCCGGCACCGAGCCGGCGAGCCTCGACCTGGTGGAGCTGCTCGCCACCCGCCTCCTGGTCCAGGGCAATTCCGGCTCGGGCAAGTCGCACCTGCTGCGCCGGCTTCTGGAGCAGAGCGCCGGCCTGGTGCAACAGGCGGTGATCGACCCCGAGGGCGACTTCGTCTCCCTGGCCGAGCGCTACGGCCACGTGGTGGTCGAGGCCGACGGTGATGATCTCGCCCTGGCGCGCGTCGCGGCACGGGTGCGCGAGCACCGCGTCTCCGTGGTGGTGTCGCTGGAGGCCCTCGACGCCGAGAGCCAGATGCGCGCCGCCGCCGCCTTCCTCAACGGCCTGTTCGAGGCGGACCGCGCGCTTTGGTACCCGATGCTGGTCGTGGTCGACGAGGCGCAGCTGTTCGCGCCGGCGATGGCCGGCGAGCATTCCGAGGAGGCGCGGCGCCTGTCGCTCGGCGCCATGACCAATCTGATGTGCCGGGGACGCAAGCGCGGGCTCGCCGGCATCATCGCGACGCAACGCCTCGCCAAGCTGGCCAAGAACGTCGCGGCGGAAGCCTCCAACTTCCTGATGGGCCGCACCTTCCTCGACATCGACATGGCCCGCGCCGCCGACCTGCTGGGGCTGGAGCGTCGCCAGGCCGAGACCTTCCGCGACCTCCCGCGCGGGCGCTTCGTCGCGCTCGGGCCGGCGCTGTCACGGCGCCCGGTGACGATCGCCGTCGGCGCGACCGAAACGGTGAGCCGCAGCGTGCCGCTGGGGCTGCTGCCGCTGCCGGACGCGTCCGACGACCGTCACAGCCTGATCCTCGCGCCGGCCGCCGACGAGACCGGCCACATTCCGCGGCCGAAGCCGCGGCCGATGGCAACGCAGGACGTTCTGGTGCAGCTCGCCGCCTATCGGCCGCCGGTGCGCGACGATCTTCCCGAAGCGGCGCCGATCGATCCGGCCGAGCGCGAGGCGGCCCTGGTCGGCGTGCTCGACGCGGTGCTGGCCGACGCCGATGCCGCGACCGCCGCGCCGGCCGCACTGTTCCAGGATTTCACCCTGCGCTGCCGCGTCCGCCGGATCGAGAGCGAGTCGATCGGCCTGCCCGAGTTCAAGCGCCGCCTTGCCGCCCGTCGCGCCGGCGGGACCGTGCCCGACGGCCCGGAATGGGAGCAGGCGCAGGCCAGGGCCGCCGCCCTGCCCGACGATCTCGCCGGACCCTTCCTGCTGATCGCGCGCGCCGCCATCGAGGGCGCGCCCTGCCCGACCGACGCCGCGCTGGCCGAGGCCTACGGCACCAGCTCGGCCGGCCGCGCCCGCCGCATGCTGGCCTATCTCGAGGAGCGCGGCGCGATCGTGCTCCGCAGCGACCTCCGCGGCGCCCCGATCATCGCCGTGCCCGACCTCGGCGTCGAGACCGCGCCAGGCGAGCCGCGGGTGGCAGCGCAGGCCGGGCGGCGGTAAAGCCGGCGAACAACGCCTCTCACCCTCCTCATGATGCGGAGGTTTGGTGGCGAGCCGCAACGGCGCAGCGAGGAGGATGCGCCCCCCGCCCCCGCTTGCTACAAGGCCGCCCTTTCCCGGAGACCTCCCCATGCCGGCCAGCGGCCTGCCGTTCGACGACATCCGCGCGCTGCTGCCGCTCATGCCGGAGGCCTCGGAGCGCGCCGCCGATGCGGTACGCACGCGCCAGGCGCAGCTGACCAAGCCGGCGGGGTCGCTCGGCCGGCTCGACGAGATCGTGGCCTTTCTCGCGGCGTGGCAGGACAAGGCGATGCCGACGATCGACCGGCCCCAAGTCGCCGTCTTCGCCGGCAATCACGGCGTGGTCGCGCAGGGCGTCTCGGCCTATCCGGCCTCGGTCACCCGCGCCATGCTGGAGAACTTCGCCGCCGGCGGCGCGGCGGTGAACCAGATCTGCGCCACCTACGGCATCGGGCTCAAGGTCTTCGAGCTGGCGCTCGACCTGCCCACGGGGGACATCACGCTGGAACCGGCCATGGACGAGGCCGCCTGCGCCGGAACCATCGCCTTCGGCATGGAGGCGGTGGCCGGCGAGGTCGACGTGCTGGCGCTCGGCGAAATGGGCATCGGCAACACCACCGTCGCTTCGGCTATCTTCGCCGCGCTCTACGAAGGCCCCGGCGCGGCGTGGGTCGGCCGCGGCACCGGCGTCGACGACCCCGGCGTGGCCCGCAAGGCGGCGGCGGTGGACGCGGCATTGGCGACCCACGCCGGGCACCTCAAGGACCCGCTGGAGGTGCTGCGCCGGCTCGGCGGCCGCGAGATCGCGGCGCTCTGCGGCGCGATCCTCGCCGCGCGCATGCAGCGTGTGCCTGTGGTGCTCGACGGCTTCGTGGTCACGGCGGCGGCGGCGGTGCTGCACGCGCTCGATCCCGCCACCATCGAGCCTTGCCTCGCCGGCCACG
>CAZZWW010000113.1:2513-8386 GCA_964657815.1 Vulcanimicrobiota bacterium
GAGGATCGGCAAGGTGCCGCTCCTCGACCTCGGGATGCGTCTCGGCGAAGGCTCCGGCGCCGCGCTGGCGCTGGGCCTGATGAAGGCCGCCGTCGCGACGACGCGCGACATGGCGACCTTCGAACAGGCCGGCGTCGCCGGACCGGTGTGACGGCTCAGTGTCCGCTGAAGCCGGGCACGCCGCCTGAGGGGCCTCCGGTCGCCGACTGCTTGGAGTCGGGCGCCAGTTCGAGCGTCACGCCCGGCTCGCGATAGGCCTGCGCCGTCAGACGGGCGTTGGTGGCGGCTTCCCAGCCGCCGCCGCCGTAGAACTGCGGGTAGCGCGCGTTCCTGTCGCCGTAAGGTTCGCCGCTGCCGTAGGGCTGCGCCGCCGCGTAGCGATGGTGACGGTGATGGTGATTGTCGCCTTGCGCCAGCGTGGGTGTCGCGACCATGACGGTACCGGCTGCGACCAGTGCGATCGTCTTGGACATGGAGGACATGAAAAGTTCCTTTCCCGGCGCAAACGAGCGGCGGTCGCGCGATGTTCCTTCCACACAACACGAAGTTGCGGGGAAAACCATCGTGCCGACGCTCAATGCGTCCCGTCGCCCTCGATCAGCCTGCGGCCATCCTCGCGCATCGCGGCGCGAGGCGCGTCGTCGAGGTAGGGCATGTGGCCGCCGCCGTAGACGGCAAGGCGCACCCGCGAGGGGTCGCCGTAGGCCGGCAGCTGGTCGATCAGCATCTTGGAGGTGAAGTAGGGCGTCACCTCGTCGGTCACGCCGTGCATCACGATCGCGCGGAAATGCGGATCGAGCGACAGCAGGGCCGAGAGGTCGCCCATCGCCTCCGCCGGGCGGCGGCCGCTGTCCCAGTCCCAATGGTTGTTGACCGACAGGTTGAGGATCTCGTAGCGCGCCTGCACCGGCCATTTCAGCCTATTGGCGGTGACGTCGGCCATCGCTGCGGCCATCGGCGTCTTCAACGCGTCGAGGATCGGATCCCCGCGGCCGCCGCCGTTCTCGAACGGCTCGGGGTCCCAGCCAGTGACCGTGGCGTCGTAGTTGCTGGCGATCCGCGCCGAGGCCCGCAGCTTCTCCCGCGTCAGCGCGCCCGCCGGCACGCGCCCCCCGAGTCTGGCCACGAAGGGCTCGTCGATGCCGAGGAAGCCGGCCACCGTGGTGCTCATGCGGCGCAGAGCGGCCGGGTCGCGCTTGCCCTTGAAGAGGTCGATGAGGTAGGGGCCGGCCGCGTAGCTCTCCGCCGCCATCAGCTTGTCGCGCGGGTTCGGGCACTTGATCCCCTTCGCGGCGGCGACGAGCGAGGGGAAGTGCGCGGCGACCACCACCGGGTTGTCGGCCGCCTCGTGCCAGGCGAAGTCGAGCACCGGCGACAGCATGGCGATGCCGGCGACGCCGACGCCCTCGCTTTCCTCCAGCTTGCGCGCCAGCTTGGGCGCGCGGAAGCCGCCGTAGCTCTCGCCCAGGATGAAGTGCGGGCTGGCGAGGCGATCGTTGGCGATCAACCACTTGCGCACCACCGTCGCCAGCGATCCTATGTCGCCGTCGATCGAGTAGAATGCCTTGCCGGCCTCGTCGCCCTTGCCCAGCGCGCGGCTGTAGCCGGTGCCCAGCGGATCGATGAAGAGCAGGTCGGTAAAGTCGAGCCAGGTGTCGGCGTTGTCGACCACCTGCGTCGGCATCGCGGGCGAGATGTCGCCGCTGTTCACCGGCAGCCGCCACGGGCCCACGGCACCGAGGTCGAGCCAGGCCGAGGCGGCGCCGGGGCCGCCGTTCACCGCCACCGTCAGGGGCCGCTTGGCCGGATCGGCGCTCTCGAGACGGTAGGCGACGAAGGCGATGTCGGCGATCGGTGCGCCGCTTCCGGCGTCGCCGAGCCGCACCGCGCCGGCCGTCGCCTTGAAGCGCAGCGTGCGGCCGGGGAGCTCCAGCACGTGGTCGGTGGTGACCTCCGCCGGCAGCGGATGCGGCGGAACGGTGTCGGCGAGGTCGGGATGCGACGGCTTGGCCGGCGGCCTGCCGGCCTCCTGCGCGTGGAGCGCGGCGGCGGCAAAGCAGGACAGGACGCAGGCGAGAAGCAAGGCGCGCACGAGATTTCCTCATCCGGCGGGGGTCCCGCCTTGTAGCTCGGCAATCGTGGTGGAGCGATGACGTCGGTCATCGTGGATCAAGCGCGGACCCCGTTCAAACCCGACGCCCCTGCTTTCCGTCTCTGGCCGAGCGGTCTAAGAAAGCGCCCGGACCGCAGCGGCAGACGGCTGCACTCGCTCAGGTAGCAGTGATTCATGACGGCGAACGAGGTCGAAGCGGCTCTGACCGATATTTTCCGAGGCGTGTTCGAACGTCCCGATCTCGTGCTGGCGCGCGACTTGACGGCCGACGACGTCGAGGGTTGGGATTCCGCTCGCATGGTCGAGATCATCATCGAGACCGAGGCGCGTTTCGATGTTGCGTTCACCACGCGCGAGACGGACCGCCTCGCCCGTGTGGGAGATCTGATCGACCTGGTGGTGCGCAAGACGAACGCGGGCTGATGAGCCGGGCGGCCGCCACAGCCCTCGCCTGGCTTCCCGTCGACCCGAATTGGCAAGACCGTCTTTCGCTGTTCGCGCAACTCGCCGATCCCGGTGCCCGCTGGGCGGAAGCCGTCGCGCTCGCCGGGTGCCGCATCGACATGATCCAGACGAACCGCCTGGCCCGGTCCGCGCAGCGGGTCTTCGACGATGAGGCGGGGATTCCACCGTCCGTTCGCCGGGTTCGGCTCGCGGTTCTGGCGACCTCGACCGTCTCCCACCTGCTGCCGGGCCTTTTCGTCGCCGGACTGAGACGTGGCCTCTGGCTCGAGACGTTCGTCACCGACTACAATCAATATTTTCAGGCGCTGCTCGACGCCGGCTCGGCGCTTGCGGCGTTCGCGCCTACCGAGGTGCTGCTCTGTTTCGACGCCCGTTTCATGACGTCGGGCCTCGATACGATGGCCGACGCCGACGCGGTCGCCGTGTTGCGAGCCGAGAAGCTGGCGCATCTCCGGCGGATCTGGGCGCTCTGCCGCGACCGGCTCGGGTGCTCCGTCACGCAGCAAGCCGTCCTTCCGCTGTTCGACGCGATCCTCGGCGCCAACGAGCACCGCCTGGCGGGGTCTCCGGCGCGCTTCGTTCACGCGCTCAACGACGACATCCGGGATGCCGCCGACACCGACAACGTAGCCGTCCTCGCGCTCGACGAGCGCTGCGCCCGCCATGGTCTTGCCGCCTGGTACGAGCCGATGATCTGGTTCAAGGCCAAGCAGGAGGTCGCGCCGACGGCCGCTCCCCTCTACGGCGACCTCGCGCTGCGGCTCTTGGATGCCCGTCAGGGCCGGTCGCGCAAGGCGCTCGTTCTCGATCTCGACGATACGCTGTGGGGCGGGGTCATCGGCGACGACGGCGTGAACGGGATCGTCGTCGGCCAGGGCAGCGCGACGGGCGAATCCTTCCTGGCTCTTCAGACCTACGCCAAGACGTTGGCGCGGCGCGGGATCATCCTGGCGGTCTGCTCGAAGAACGACGAGGCCAACGCGCTTCTCCCCTTCGACTCGCATCCCGACATGGCGCTGCGCCGGAGCGACATCTCGGCCTTCGTGGCCAACTGGGACGACAAGGCGACGAACATCCGGCGCCTCGCCGCAGAGCTCAACATCGGGCTCGACAGCCTGGTCTTCGTCGACGACAATCCGTTCGAGCGCGAGCTGGTGCGCACCGAACTGCCGATGGTGGCGGTACCGGAGGTGCCCGACGAGCCGGCGCTCGTCGTCGGATGTCTCGCCGACGCCGGCTATTTCGAGAGCGTGGGCCTCACCACGGACGATCGGCGTCGCACGGAACTCTACCGCACGAACGCGTCGCGCGCGGCGCTCGCGGCGGAGACGACCGATCTCGAACAACATCTGCGCAGCCTCGACATGCGGCTCATTTGGCGGCGCTTCGATCGTGACGGCCTCGCCCGCATCGTGCAGCTGATCAACAAGACCAACCAATTCAACCTGACCACGCGCCGCTATACGGAAGCCGAGGTCGCGGCGCTGGTCGGCGCGACCGACGCGTTGGGTCTCCAATTCCGTCTGACCGATCGCTTCGGCGACAACGGCATGATTGCCGTTGTCATCGGGCGGCATCGGGAGGCGGCCCTCGAGATCGAGACCTGGCTCATGAGCTGTCGCGTGCTCGGGCGCGGCGTCGAGCGTGCGACGCTGTCGGTCCTCGCGGGCGAAGCCAGCGCCGTCGGGCTACGAAGCCTCGTCGGCACGTTCCGGCCCACCGCGAAGAACGGCATGGTGCGCGATCACTACGAACGTCTCGGTTTCGTGAGGCGATCGTGCGAAGGCGAGCAGACGACCTGGGCCTTGGATCTTCAGACGTTCAAGCCCGAGGAGGTCCCCATGGCGATCGTGTCAGGCGAAAGCCGGGCTTAGTCCGCGTCGTCGCTGTGCGGGCGAGATCGAGGTCCCGGGCGGCGCCGCGATCGAGGACGAGGAAATCCATTCCGCCGGGGGCGTTCGTCGGTCCTCTCCCTGCGCCACGTCGCGGGTGCATGACGAACCAATGCGACGAAGCGAGGTTGGATCACCAAAGAGGTCGCGCCGCCATGATCGCCAAGTATGCCATCGCCTATGTCACCACGCTGGTGGTGTTCCTCGCCGTCGACGCGGTGTGGCTGACGATCATGGCGACGCGGCTCTACAAGCCGACGCTCGGCGACATCCTGATGCCGAACTTCCTGGTGGCGCCGGCGGCGGTCTTCTACATCCTCTTCATCGTCGGCATCCTGATCTTCGCCACGGCGCCGGCCTTCGCCAGCGGGCAATGGACCACCGCGCTCCTCTATGGGGCTCTGTTCGGGTTCTTCTCCTACGGCGTCTACGACTTCACCAACTGGTCGACCCTGCGCAACTGGAACGCCACGATCACGATCGCCGACGTGATCTGGGGGACGGTGCTGACCGGCACCGCCGCGACCTTGGGCTTCGTGATCACGCAGGCGATCGCGAGGGCCCTGAAGCTAGGCTGACGCCTCTCGCGCCGGCGCCACGCCGAGCAGGCTGTCACGCGTCACCAGCGCCGCCAGCCGCGCCTCGTCCCAGCCTCCGGTGCCGGCCGGCCTCTGCGGCATCACCATGTAGCGCATGTCGGCGGTGCTATCGTGCACCCGCAACGAGACGCCTTCGGGCAGCACGGTGCCGAACTCGGCCAGCACGCCGCGCGGGTCGCGCACCGCGCGCGAGCGGTAGGCCGTGCCCTTGTACCAGGCCGGCGGCAGGCCCAGCAGCATCCGCGGGTAACACGAGCACAGCGTGCACACGATCATGTTGTGGATGGCGGCGGTGTTCTCCAGGACCAGGATGCGGTAGGGGCCGGTCTCGAAGCCGAAGGCCGCGGCCGCCGCCTTGGCGTCGGAGAGCAGCAGCGCCTTGTAGTCCGGATCCAGCCAGGCGCGGGCGACCATGCGTGCGCCGGTGCCGGCATCGCGCCCCTCCATCGCCTCGACCTCGCGGGCGACGTCGGCGGCGGTGAAGACGCCCTTCTCGACGAGCAGCTCGCGCAACGCGATCTCCATGGCCTGCCAATGCGTCGGCGGCCCTTCCGCGTGGGGAATGGTGTCGTGCTCGTGGTGATGGTGACCGTCGCTCAACGCTCCGCCTCCCTTTCCTCCAGCCAGTGCTCGTAGATCTCGACGTCCACGCTGTCGCCCGCCGCGCCGGCATAGTCCGGCCAAAGCGCACGCTGCGGAAAGCGCACCCGGTAGAGCATCGGCGCCGGCAGGCCCGACCGGTGGAACGCCAGCTCCTCCGGGTTCGGGAACCGGCCGAGCGCGGCCACGATCTCCCCGGCGCGG
>CAZZWW010000114.1:0-8329 GCA_964657815.1 Vulcanimicrobiota bacterium
GTAATGGGCGAGCGCCGCGTCGCGGCGGCGCTCGCCCGAGACAGGATCGCGTTCGCGGCCGGTGGCGAGCGCGTGCGCGACGTCGCCGATGAGCCATGGCCGCCCGACCGCGGCGCGCCCGATCATCACGCCCGCGGCGCCGGAGCGGGCGAGCATGGCGCGCGCGTCGGCGACGCCGGTGCAGTCGCCGTTCGCCACCACCGGGATCGATACCGCCGCGACCACGGCGCGGATCGCCGCCCAATCGGCCTCGCCCTTGTAGAATTGGCAGCGGGTGCGCCCGTGCACGCTCACCATCGCGACGCCCTCCGCCTCGGCGCGCCGGGCGAGCTCGGGCGCATTGCGCGACGCGTCGTCCCAGCCGAGCCGCATCTTCACCGTGACCGGAACGCCGGCGGCGGCGACGGTGGCGCGGATGATCGCCAGGGCCGCATCGAGGTCTCGCATCAACGCCGACCCCGCGAGACCGCCGACGACCTTGCGCGCCGGGCATCCCATGTTGAGATCGATCGCGTCGGCACCGAGCGCCACGGCCGCGCGGGTCGCCTCCGCAACCAGCTGCGGGCGACATCCGGCGATCTGGACGACGTGGCAGCCGGATCCCGTCGCCTCGGCCTTCTGGCGATTGACCTCGTCGCCCGCAGCGAGGAAGGCGCCGTCGACCATCTCCGACACCGCGAACGAAGCGCCGAATTGTTGGGCAGCCCGGCGCATGCCGAGATCGGTCACGCCGGCCATGGGAGCCAGGATCGCCACGGCTTCACCGTCGGCCATTCTGCTCAACATCTGTGCAAAGGCTGCCATGCCTGCAGCGTAAGCTTTTTGTGCATCGCGGCAAGACAAAAGAAACAAATGTCGGCGCTTGAAGCCTTTGTCGCAGCAGCGTTTGACGCCTGTGGCGAAAGCGATCAAGAGACGGCCCCGCCTTCGGGGCACAGGCATGTCGACCTCACCCTCTACGGCGATCCTCGTGGTCGCCGCCGGACGCGGCACCCGCGTCGGTGCCGGCACGCCCAAGCAGTACCTGCAACTTGGCGGTCGCGCGCTTCTCAGCCGCACGCTGGACGCCCTCGCCGCGGCCGGCGCGCCGATCCTCGTCGTGACGCACCCCGACGACGCCGCCTTCTACGCCGCCGCCGTCGCCGACCTCGCCCCAACCACCGCGGCGCTCATGCTCGCTCGCGTGCACGGTGGCGCGACGCGGCAGGAAAGCGTGCGCAACGGTCTCGCCGCGCTCCGCGACCTCGCGCCGGAGCTCGTGCTGATCCACGACGGCGCCCGCCCGTTCCCCTCGTCCGCCCTGCTCGAACGGGCCCGCATCGCCGCCGCGGCCGGCGGGGCGGCGGTGCCGGGCTTCCTCGTCCACGACACGATCAAGCAGGTCGACGAGGCCGGCCGCATCGTGGCGACGCCGCAGCGCGCTGCGTTGCGCGCGGTGCAAACGCCGCAGGCGTTCCGCTACGCCCTCATCCGCGACGCCCACGATTCCGCCGCCGCGGCCGGCGCACGCGACTTGACGGATGATGCCGCCATCGCGGAATGGGCAGGACACGCGGTGCACGTCTTCGAGGGAGAGCCCGGCAACATGAAAGTGACCACAGCGCAGGACATCGCGACCGCCGAGGCACGCCTGATCCGCGACTGCCCCGACGTGCGCATGGGCCAAGGCTACGATGTCCACGCTTTCGGTCCCGGCGACCACGTCTGGCTCGGTGGCCTCAAGGTGGCGCACACCAAGGGCCTCGTCGGCCATTCCGACGCCGACGTGCTCTCCCACGCCATTACCGACGCGCTCTACGGCGCGCTCGGCGACGGCGACATCGGCAGCCATTTCCCGCCGTCCGACCCGCAGTGGAAGGGCGCGGATTCCTCGATCTTCCTCAGGGCGGCCGCGGATGCCGTGCGAGCGCGAGGCGGCATGATCGCGCACATCGACGCCACCGTGGTCTGCGAGACGCCCAAGGTCGGACCGCACCGCGATGCCATCCGCCAGCGCATCGCCGAGGTCGTCGACCTGCCGCTCGACCGCGTCGCGGTGAAAGCGACCACGTCCGAGCGCCTCGGCTTCACCGGTCGCGAGGAGGGCATCGCCACGCTCGCCATCGCCACCGTGCGCCTGCCGGTGCCGGCATGATCGGCCGGCAGACGCGCGACGCGGCCGAGGCGATCCTGGCGCTGTTCAAGGAGCGTGGCCTCACCGTCGCCACGGCGGAATCGTGCACCGGCGGCCTGCTGGCGGCCGCCCTCACCTCCGTGTCCGGCTCCAGCGCCGTGGTGGAGCGCGGCTTCGTCACCTACACCAACACCGCCAAGATCCAGTCGCTGCGGGTGCCGCACTCGCTGCTGAACGCGCATGGTGCGGTCAGCGCCGAGGTGGCTCAAGCCATGGCGGAGGGGGCGCTGGCGCAGTCCAACGCCGACGTCGCCATCTCGATCACGGGCATCGCCGGCCCCGGCGGCGCGGTGCAAGGCAAGCCGGTCGGATTGGTGTTCTTCGGCGTCGCGAGGGAGAATGCGCCGACGACGACCTTGGAGAAGCGCTTCGGGGACATCGGGCGAGACGAGATCCGCGAAGCGTCGGTCAACGCAGCGCTCGGCCTGCTACGCCAGGCTGCGGGCTGACGCTCGCAAAGGGCGTCCGTAGACCTTGTCGGCGCGCTTCTCGAACGCGTCGGCGAACCGACGGAACGCCTGGTCGAACATCGAGCCCATCAGAAGGCCGAGCATGCGGTTCTTGAACTCGTACTCGATATGGAAGTCGACGTGGGAGCCGTGGCCGTCCGCGGTGTCACGAAAGGCCCAGCTGTTCTTGAGGTAGCGGAACGGCCCGTCGATGTACTCGACCAGGATGTGCTTGGATGGACGATCACAGGCGACGCGCGTCTTGAAGGTTTCGCGGATCGCCTTGTAGCCGACCTGCATCTCGGCGACGAAGATATCCCGGTCGCCCTCCTGCGTGCGGCGCAGGACGCGCAACGCCGTGCACAGCGGCAGGAACTTCGGATAGGCCTCGACGTCCGACACCAGATCGAACATCTGCGCGGCGGTGTGCTGGACGCGGCGCGTCGAGTCGAAAGAGGGCATGAGCCCTCCTTAGCACGCAACACGCGGCGGGAAAGGCGCCACGCGGTCGCTCCGTCCAAAGGAAAAGGTCGAACGATTTGAGCGCGGAACGCTTCCGGCACCGATGCGTCTTCCGGCGCAACCGTCTGCCGAGGATTGAACGATGACCGCCAAGACCATCCATTCCATGATCCGCGTAACCGACGAGGCGCGCACCGTGGCTTTCTACAAGAAGGCCCTCGGCCTCGAAGTTGCCGACCGCTATCCTCTGGACAGCGCCACGATCGTCTATCTTCGCAACGCGAAATCGCCGTTCGAGCTGGAGCTGACGGTCAACAACGACCGCGACAAGCCCTACGAGAAAGGTGACGGCTATGGGCATCTCGCCGTGCTGGTCGACGATCTCGACGCCGAGCACGCCCGCATGAAGAGCGAGGGCCTGGAGCCCGGCGACCTCAAAGACATCGACCTCGGCGGCAAGGCCCGCTTCTTCTTCGTGGAGGACCCCGACGGCTACAAGATCGAGGTGATCGGCCGCTCTGGGCGCTTCAAGGATTATTGAGCGGCGATCGACCCGACGAGCCGCGCCTCGCGCGCAGCCCGCAGCCGCGCGAAATCCTCGCCGGCATGGTGCGACGAGCGGGTCAGCGGCGAGGCCGAGACCACCAGGAAGCCTTTGGTGAGCGCCACGTCGTGCAGGCTCGCGAACTCGTCGGGAGGCACGAAGCGCATGACGGCATGGTGCTTCTTGGTCGGCTGCAGGTACTGCCCGACGGTGAGAAAATCGACGTCGGCCGAGCGCAGGTCGTCCATCAGCTGCAGGATCTCGTGGCGCTCCTCGCCAAGCCCGACCATGATGCCGGACTTGGTGAAGATCGTCGGATCGAGCTCCTTCACCCGCTGCAGCAGGCGCACCGAGTGGAAGTAGCGCGCGCCTGGCCGCACCGTCAGGTACTTCGAGGGCACGGTCTCGAGGTTGTGGTTGAAGACGTCGGGTCGGGCGTCCACCACCACCTCCAGCGCGCCGGGCTTGCGCAGGAAGTCGGGGGTCAGCACCTCGATCGTGGTGGCCGGACTGAGCGCGCGGATGGCACGGATCACCGCCGCGAAATGCGCGGCGCCGCCATCGGCGAGATCGTCGCGGTCGACCGAGGTGATCACCACGTGGTTCAGCCCGAGCTTGGCCACCGCGTCGGCGACGCGCGCCGGCTCGCGGGCATCGAGAGCGCGGGGCATGCCGGTGCGCACGTTGCAGAAGGCGCAGGCGCGCGTGCAGGTGTCGCCCATGATCATGAAGGTGGCGTGGCGCTTGGCCCAGCACTCGCCGATGTTGGGGCAGCCGGCTTCCTGGCACACGGTGACGAGCTTGTGCTCGGCCACGATCGCCTCGGTGGCCTTGTAGAGCGGCGAGCCCGGCGCCTTGACGCGGATCCAATCCGGCTTGGCGAGCTGCGGCTGGTCCGGCCGGTGCGCCTTCTCGGGATGGCGCGGGCGCGCCGCCTCAACCGCCTCCGCCACCTCGTCCAGCACGCGCCTGTCCTCTCGTCAGTGGTCCCAGGTTAGACCGTTCGCGGCGACATGGGTATGGCGCACCCGCATTGCAGCCGCACGCCGGCGGTCGAGCCCGCCTCGGCCGTTCGACACGGCAGCGGCGTTCTCCGCTTCCGGAGACCGTCATGCTGTAGGGTCTGCCGCGCGGCGCCTTCGGCCGGAGAGGACTCGAACGATGATCTGGCTCATGGGCGCTGTCGCCTTTCTCGGCGGCATCCTCAACACCGTCCAATCCGGCGCCAACGCCACGCTGTCGAAATCACTCGGCCAGCCGATCGCGGCGGCCGTGATCGTGTCGTCCGTGACCGCCGCGATGTTCCTGGTCATCGCCCTCGTCATGGGCATCAGGATCCCCAGGGAGGCGTTGCTGGGCGCAGTGCCCTGGTGGGCCTGGATCGGCGGCCTCATGGGCGGCTTCTACATCCTCGCCTCGATCCTCCTCGCGGAGAAGCTCGGCGCGGCGGTCTTCATCGGCTGCACCGTCACCGCCGCGCTCGTCACATCCGTGGTGATGGACCATTTCGGCCTGGTCGGCTTCAAGGAGCACGCCGCCGGCCTCGGCCGCGTCGCCGGCGTCGCCCTGATGATCGGCGGCCTAGCGCTGATCAACCTGTTCTGATCCGCCGCTACTTGTGGATCACCTGCCCGTAGGCGTCGAGCACGCTCTCGTGCATCATCTCGCTCAGCGTCGGGTGAGGGAACACGGTGGCCATCAGCTCCTCCTCCGTGGTCTCGAGGTTCATGGCGACGACGTAGCCCTGGATCAGCTCGGTCACCTCGGCACCGACCATGTGGGCGCCGAGCAGCTTGCCCGATTTGGCATCGAAGATCGTCTTGACCATGCCGTCGGGCTCGCCCAGCGCGATGGCCTTGCCGTTGCCGATGAACGGGAAGCGGCCGACCTTGACCTCGTGGCCGGCCTCCTTGGCCTTGGCCTCGGTGAAGCCGACGGAGGCGACCTGCGGCTGGCAATAGGTGCAGCCCGGGATCATCGCCTTGTCCATCGCGTGGGGATGCTTGCCGGCGATCGCCTCGACGCAGATCGTACCCTCGTGCTCGGCCTTGTGCGCCAGCATCGGGGGACCGCAGACGTCGCCGATGGCGTAGATCCCGGCGACGCTGGTGCGCCCGACCGGGTCGGTCTTCACCAGCCCGCGCTCCATCGCGATGCCGAGCGTCTCCAGCCCGATGCCCTCGACGTTGCCGACGACGCCGACGGCCGAGATCATGCGCTCGGCGCGGATCGTCTGCACGCGGCCCTTCGAATCCTCGATCGCGGCGGCGATGTCGTCGGCGCCCTTCTCGACCTTCGTCACCTTGGTCGAGGTCAGGATCACGATGCCCTGCTTCTCGAACCGCTTGCGCGCCAGCGCCGCGATCTCGGCATCCTCCACCGGCAGGATCTGCGGCAGCACCTCGATGACGGTCACCTCGGTGCCCATCGTCCGGTAGAACGAGGCGAACTCGATGCCGATCGCGCCCGAGCCCATGACGATGAGGCTCTTGGGGAAGCGCTTGGGCACCATCGCCTCGAAATAGGTCCAGATCAAACGGCCATCCGGCTCGATGCCCGGCAGCACGCGCGGCCGCGCCCCCGTTGCCACCACGATGTGCTTGGCCTTGTAGGTGCCCTCGCCCAGCGTGCCCTTGGGCGGCGGATTCTGCGGCTGCACGGCCGGCTTCGTCGGCTTGCCGACGATCACCTCGCCGGGCCTGGGGATGGAGGCCTCGCCCCAGATCACGTCGACCTTGTTCTTCTTGAGCAGGAAGGCGACGCCGCCGGTCAGCTGCTGCGACACGCCGCGCGAACGGTTCACCACGGCGGCAGGATCGAACCCCACCTTGCCCTCCACCGTCAGCCCGTACTCCTTGGGGTGCTGGAGGTAATGGTAGATCTCCGCCGAGCGCAGCAGCGCCTTGGTCGGGATGCACCCCCAGTTCAGGCAGATGCCGCCGAGGTGCTCGCGCTCCACCACGGCGGTGCGCAGGCCGAGCTGCGCGGCGCGGATCGCCGCGACGTAACCGCCCGGTCCGCCGCCGATGATGAGGACGTCGTAAGGTTCAGCCATGAAGGGCGATCTCCTCCTCTTCGGGATGGGCCGCCGCGGCGATCGTGTCGAGCACGGAGTCGAGCAGGCGGAGGACGTCGTGGTTGGAGAAGCGGAGGACCTTGTACCCTTCGGCTTCGATCAGGCGTGTGCGCTGCGCATCGAAGGCTCGAGCTTCATCAGTCCCATGCTGGTTGCCGTCGACCTCGACGACCAGCCGCGCAGAGTGGCAGCAAAAATCCGTGATGAAGCCGGCGATCGGCACCTGCCTACGGAAGTGTGTGCCTTCGAGAGGCAAGCGTTGGCGCAAGCCCCGCCAGAGTCTGCGCTCCGCGTCCGTCATGGCCGCTCGCATCGACTTGGCGCGCTGAAGCTGGCGTTGCGGCACACCAATGTGGGTTGCCCGCTTCATCGACCCCCACCCCTAGCCCCTCCCCACAAGGGGGAGGGGAAACGAAACGGCGACGTCGAGCGTGTTGTCGGCACAGCGTTCCCCTCCCCCTTGTGGGGAGGGGACAGGGGTGGGGGTTCGGGCCGCTTCATGCTCGAAGAACAATCCTCAAACCAGCATGCCCATGGGCTTCTCGATCAGCGTCTTGAAGGCGTCGAGCAGTTGGGCGCCCAACGCTCCGTCGACGGCCCTGTGGTCCGTCGAGAGCGTCACGCTCATCACCGTCGCCACCGCAGGCGCGCCGTCCTTCACCACCACGCGCTTTTCGCCCGCGCCGACCGCCAGGATGGTGGCGTGGGGCGGGTTGATCACGGCGGCGAAGGAGCGGATGCCGAACATGCCGAGGTTGGAGATGGCGGTGGTGCCGCCGGTGTATTCGTCGGGCTTCAGCTTGCGCACCTTGGCGCGGGCGGCGAAGTCCTTCATCTCGCGCGAGATCGCCGAGAGCGTCTTGGTCTCGGCGTGGCGCACGACCGGCGTGACCAGGCCGCCGGGGATCGCCACCGCGACGCCGACGTCGGAGTGCTTGTGGCGCAGCATCGCACCCTCGGTCCAGGTGGCATTGGCCTCGGGCACGCGCTGCAACGCCAGCGCCACGGCCCTGATGACGAAGTCGTTGACCGACACCTTGAAGGCCGGCTTGCCGTCCTTGTCGAGCGGCGCGGAGGCATTGACCTGGGCGCGCAAGGCGAGCAGCGCATCAAGTTCGCAGTCGAGCTCGAGGTAGAAGTGCGGGATCGTCTGCTTGGCCTCGACGAGGCGGCGCGCGATGGTGCGGCGCATGGAATCGTGCGGCACCTCCTCGTAGGCGCCGGCCGCGAACATCTTCTTGATCGTCTCGTCCGACGCGGCGGGCGCCGCAGCGCTGCGCACGTCCGGCTGCTTCCCGGAGTTCTGCGCCGGTGGTGCGGCCGGCGCGGACGCAGGCTTCGGGGCCTTCTCCGCGGCCAGCACGTCGCGCTCGACGATGCGGCCGCGCGGGCCGCTCCCGGCGATGGCGGCAAGGTCGAGCCCGGCCTGCTTGGCGAGGCGGCGTGCGAGCGGCGAGGCCGCGCGCCGTTCCGGTGGCGGAGCGTCATGGCCGTTCGGCCTGGCGGCCCCTTTCGCCTCGCCCTGCGGCGGCAGGCTCGTCACCCCGGCTCCGGGCGTCGCGCCGGGACGGGAGTAGGGCAGGATGATCTCGTCGGCCTTCGAACCATTGCCACCCGTGGCGGGC
>CAZZWW010000115.1:0-8289 GCA_964657815.1 Vulcanimicrobiota bacterium
GACGAGACCCGTAAGTTCTACGGGCTGCAGTTCCACCCCGAGGTGCACCACACGCCCGACGGCCCGGCGCTGATCGCCAACTTCCTGCACAGGATCGCCGGTTGCCGGCGCGACTGGACGATGAAGGCGTTCCGTGCCGAGGCAGTCGCCGCGATCCGCTCCAAGGTCGGCGATGGCCGCGTGCTCTGCGGGCTGTCCGGCGGCGTCGACTCGGCGGTGGCGGCGGTGTTGATCCACGAGGCGATCGGCGACCGGCTCACCTGCGTCTACGTTGACCACGGCCTGATGCGCGAGGGCGAGACCGAGCAGATCCTCACGCTGTTTCGCGGGCACTACAACATCCCGCTCATCCACGTGGACGCGTCGGAGATCTTCCTGGCCTCGCTGCACGGCATCCGTGACCCCGAGCAGAAGCGCAAGATCATCGGCCGTCTGTTCGTCGCCACCTTCGAGGCGGAGGCCAAGAAGATCGCCGCCGATGGCCGAGGCGCGCCGGAGTTCCTGGCGCAGGGCACGCTCTACCCCGACGTGATCGAGAGCGTCTCCTTCTCCGGCGGCCCCTCGGTCACGATCAAGTCGCACCACAACGTCGGCGGCCTGCCCGAGCGCATGAACATGAAGCTTGTCGAGCCGCTGCGCGAGCTCTTCAAGGACGAGGTGCGCGCGCTAGGCCGCGAGCTCGGCCTGCCACAGGCCTTCGTCGGTCGCCACCCGTTCCCCGGCCCCGGCCTCGCCATCCGCTGCCCCGGCGGGATCACGCCGGAGAAGCTGGCCATACTGCGCAAGGCGGATGCGGTCTACCTCGACGAGATCCGCAAGGCCGGGCTCTACGACACTATCTGGCAAGCCTTCGCCGTGCTGCTGCCGGTGCAGACCGTCGGCGTCATGGGCGACGGCCGCACCTACGACTTCGTCTGCGCGCTTCGCGCCGTGACCAGCGTCGACGGCATGACGGCCGACTTCTTTCCCTTCGACATGGCCGTGCTCGGCCGCTCCGCGACCCGCATCATCAACGAGGTGAAGGGCATCAACCGCGTGGTCTACGACGTGACGTCGAAGCCGCCGGGCACGATCGAGTGGGAGTAGGCACTGAAGGCGTGAAGCTGCGATGGACCATTGCTTGGTCTTTTCTTCGGACGCCGAGGCCCAGTTGACCGAACTCGTCGACCGCGCCGAAGATAGCGACGAGGTCGTGTCGGCGTGGCGCATTGCGGACGCGCATCGCAAGTGGGCCGCGTTGCTCGCCCCGCCGTCTTGAACTTCGGCGATGGCTTCGCCTACGAACCCGCGGCCTCGCGAGGTTGCGCTCTGCCTTACAGCGGTAGCGACTCCTCGCCTGCAGACATCGCCAGCGCGCTTCGAAACGCTAACTCGCCTCCGCCACCTTCAGCCCCGCGCCCAACCGCGTGTGCGGGTCGCCCTCGAACGGCATGCTCATGAGGCTGCCGAAGCTGGTGCAGTCTTCCGGCTTCATGTGCGTGTCGAGGCCGAACACGCACTCGTCCGCCTGCAACTCGGCGAAGGTGCCGAACAGGCGATCCCAGATCGAGAGCACGCCGCCGAAGTTCCTGTCGGTGTAGGGCAGCACGTAATGGTGGTGGACGTGGTGCAGGTTCGGCGTGACAAACACGTAGCCGAGCCAGCGCGCGAGCCGCTCGGGCATGCGCAGGGCCGAATGGGCGAGCACGGCGGAGACCGTCTCCGCCGCCTGGCGCAGCAGCAGCACCTCGTACGAGGCGCCGAGCAGCAGCGTCCACAGCACCAAAAACAGGCCGCGCACGACCGTCTCGCCAGGGTGCTCGCGGACCGTCGTGGAAGAATCCACGACCTGGTCGGTGTGATGCACCAGGTGGAAGCGCCACAGCCAGGGGGTATGATGCATGAAGCGGTGGTAGACGTAGTCGCCGAGGTCGAGCAGCATGAAGACGAGGCCGTAGCGCAGCCAGGGGTTGTCCGGCGCGGGAAACAGCCAGACCAGCCCAAAATGATGAGTCACCGCCCAGTGCGACGCGCCGAGGCACACGACGCTCAGCGCCAGCTCGACCGGCAGGGCGGTGAGGACGAAGAGGGCGTTGATCGAGGTATGGCGCAGCTTCGCGCCTTCGGGCAGCGCGATCAGCACGTGCTCGACGGCCCAGAGCAGCGAGACGCAACCGGCAAAGATCAGGATCTGCGCGGCATCGGAATGCCGAAAGAAGAAGTCTGCCATGAAGCTCGCGCTGGGACACGGTCGCGAAACTTGGGCGATCCGGGCGGAGGGCTGGGAACAGATGTCCTATCACGCCTGCGCGGCTTGCCTCACGGTTATTTGATCCCGGGGTGCTTTGCCCTGGCCACGATACTTTCGCGCCACAGGCTTCAGGGCGTCCTCGGCAGGTTGTCGGGCTGGGCGAAGCGCATGCTGATCTCCGGCCGACGCGCCGATTCCGCGCCCGCGCCGAGGATCGAGATGCGGAACGCGGCGCTGCCGGTGATCGCTGCGAGGCCGGCGAGCGTCGATAGCCGGCCGGGTTCGCGCTCGCGCAGCCGCGATGCGATCATGAGGCCGAGCGGCAGCAGCACGCCGGCGCCTTCGGCGCCGTAGCGCTCCACCTTGCCCCATGGCCCCGAGCGGCCGGTCTCGATGCCGACTTTCTTGTAGCGCGCGTCCGTGGCGACGCCCGCGGCGAGTTCCACGGTCAGCGCCGCGATGAGCAGGTCGCCGAGCGAGCGCCGCTTCGAGACGCGCGTCTCGCCGAGAGCCAGCGCCGCCGCAGCCGTCGCGATCGACGACGAGCCGAAGCGCACCGCCAGTTCGCGCGGCGCCGCGGCCCAGAGCGGCGTGCTCGTCGCCGAGACGAGGGCCGCGGTGTAGGTGCACAGCCCGGCACCGGTGATGGCCGCCGGGATCTGCGCGGCGGTGGCGAGCGGGCGAGTCCAGCGCCAGCGCGGCCGCAGGTCGGTGGCGACCTGGGCCAGGCCGGCCACCCCAGCGAAGGTCGAGAAGCTCATCAGGATCCAGGTGCCGATGGACATCGGCGAGCGCCACTTGGCGATGCGCAGCATGTTGTAGAAGCGCTGCGGCGTGTGCAGGTCATAGACGAGCAGCGCCGAGCCGATCGTCGGGGCCAGCAACGACAGGTAGCGCGAGCGGCGCACCAGCGCCGGCGTCTCGGGCTGCCGGCGGGTGCGCCGCCGCGAGCGGGGCTCGGTCGCGGCAGAGAGCGCGCCGACGAGGGCCGAGGCGCCGCTGAGGCCGGCGAGGAAGATGTAGCCGCCGACGACGTTGGGCTCGAAAGGAGACGGCTTGAGCTGGTTGCGGCCGTAGTACGTCTCGCCCTGCCACTCGGCCGCCGGACGCATCACCCGGGGTTCGGGAACCCGCCCGCTGGTCATCGGCGCTCGCTCGCGAAGAAGGTGAGGGCCATCGCCGCCAGGACGCCGACGGTGGCGAGGCCGGTGGCCAGGCTCGGGATGACGCGGTTGGAGGCGCGCGTCGGCGCCGAGGGCAGGTTGTAGACTTCCGGCTTGTCGATCAGCAGGAAGAACGCACCGAGGTGACCGAGGTCGCCGGTGGCGCCGGGCGTGTCCGGTGCGCCGTAGAGGTAGGCCGCCTCGACGCCGCGCTCGTGTAGCGCCTCGACGCGCTGGTGTGCACGGACCTGCAGGTCGCCGATCTCACCAAACTGGATCGAATCGGTCGGGCAGGCTTTGGCGCAGGCCGGCTCCAACCCGCCCTTGAGCCTGTCGTAGCACAGCGTGCACTTGTGGGCCTTGCCGTCGACCGGGTTGAGTTCGACCACGCCGAACGGACAGGCCGGCACGCAATAGCCGCAGCCGTTGCAGATGTCCTGCTGCACGACGACGGTGTCGAACTCGGTCTTGAACAGAGCGCCGGTGGGGCAGGCTTCCATGCACGGGGCGTTGTGGCAGTGCTTGCATACGTCGCTCATCATCAGCCAGCCCGACTGGAACGGCGCCTGCTCGCGCTCGCGTACGCCGCCGATCCCGGACTTTTCGATGAAGTTGACGTGGCGCCAGGTGTTGGCCGAGAGCGCGCCGGTGTTGTCGAAGCTCTCGCCCGTCAGGCCGATGCTGTCGGCCGGCAGATTGTTCCACTCCTTGCAGGCGACCTCGCAGGCCTTGCAGCCGATGCAGACCGTCGTGTCGGTGAAGAAGCCGTAACTCCTGCCGGGCTCGATCAGCGTGCCGCAGGTCAGTTCCGATTCGTTCGGGATCACACGGTCGAGGCTGGACTGCGGATGGTCCTGCAGGCGGGGATGGAAGTTCATGGCCGGCCTCGATCGTCGGGAAGCCTCAGACGCACAGTTCGATCCGTTTCGCGATGTTGGCGATTAATGTCGGCGATTCCTTGTAGCGGACCGAGATCCGGGTCTGATGATGCTGAAGCTCGCCAAGTTGCGATGCTTCCGCGCTGGCCCCGTGAGACAATATAAACAAATGTGAGACCCCTCGATCGTCGGTGAGCTGAAATCGACCCTCCTGTGCCAGCGTGACGATCCCGACCATTGTCTGCATGACGACGCTGCTCTAACCTTTGGAACAGTTCTATCATGGGGCGGTGATGGAGCGCGACAACCAAAGCCGTCCAGCGACATTGCGCGCTCTATGAGCCCGCGCGGGAGCAAAGAATGCCGAAGAAGCTACGCCAGTCGCTCGGCGACAAGGCGCGACGTTTCATGGACGACTTCAGCCTGCCCAAGCAGTTCGCCGGGCAGAACGTGATGGCCGAGGCGGCCAAGAGCACGACGTCGAAGACCCTGAGGCCGCGCCTCGAGGAGGCAGATCGCGTCGGCACCAGCGTGTGCCCCTATTGCGCCGTCGGCTGCGGTCAGCTGATTTACGCCAAGAACGGCAAGCCGATTCACATCGAGGGTGACCCGCGCTCGCCGATCAACCAGGGCACGCTCTGTCCCAAAGGTTCCGGCACGCTCGGCATGCTGCTGTCTCCGAAGCGCATCAGCTCGGTGCTCTACCGCGCGCCCCACGCCAGGGAGTGGGAGGAGAAGCCGCTGGACTGGGCGATGGAGCGCATCGCGCAGCTCACCAAGCAGACCCGCGACGAGACCTTCGCCGAGGCGCTGCCCGACGGACGCGTCATCAACCAGACCATCGGGCTGGGCTCGCTCGGCGGCGCGACGATGGACAACGAGGAGAACTACCTCATCAAGAAGCTTTTCGGTGGCGGCTTGGGGATGGTCAACATCGAGAACCAAGCCCGCATCTGACACTCGTCGTCCGTCCCAAGTTTGGGCGCGTCGTTTGGCAGGGGTGCCGCCACCATGGCGCTGTGGGATCTCGCGAACAGCGACGTCGTCGTGATCATGGGCTCCAACATGGCGGAGAACCACCCGATCGCGTTCCGCTTCGTCGTCGAGGCGCAGCGCCGCGGCGCCACGGTGATCCACGTCGATCCGCGCTTCACGCGCACGTCGGCGCTGGCCGACCTCTACGCGCCGATCCGTTCCGGCTCGGACATCGCCTTCCTCGGCGGCGTGATCCGCCACCTCATCGAAGGTGATCTCTGGTTCAAGGACTTCGCGCTCTCCTACACCAACATCGCCCACATCATCGACGAGAACTACGTCGACTCGGAGGACGGTGACGGCGTGTTCTCGGGCTTCGACCCGACGACGGCCTCCTACACGGAGGACAGCTGGCAGTACGAGGGCAAGATCGTGCCCACGGCGATCGCCAAGCATTCCGCGACCACGAAGGAGAAGAAGAAGGGCCCCGGCGCCGACATGGCCAAGAGCCCGCCGCCGACGGACGAGACGCTGCAGCACCCGCGCTGCGTCTACCAGATCCTGAAGCGGCACTACGCGCGCTACACGCCCGCGTTCGTCGAGGAGGTGACGGGGTGCCCGGCCGCAACCTTCCTCAAGATCGCCGACGCGCTGGCGAAGAACTCGGGCCGGGAGAAGACGGGTTCGTTCTGCTACGCTGTGGGCTGGACGCACCATTCGGTGGGCGTGCAGATCATCCGCGCCTGCTCGATCATCCAGGGCATGCTCGGCAACATCGGGCGACCCGGCGGCGGCATCATGGCCCTGCGCGGCCACGTGTCGATCCAGGGCTCGACCGACATCCCGACGCTCTACAACATGCTGCCGACATACCTGCCGCAGCCCGGCGTGCTGCAGAAGCATGGTTCGCTCGCGGAATACTTGGCCAGCGAGACGCCGGCAACAGGTTGGTGGCACAACTTTCCCAAGTACATGGTGAGCCTGCTCAAGGCCTGGTACGGCGACAATGCTACGCTCGACAACGAATATGGCTACCAGTTCCTGCCCAAGCTCGTCGGCGACGCCTCGCAGGAGCCGATGACGATGGCGATGGCCGACGGCATCGTGAAAGGCCAGTTCATCTTCGGGCAGAACCCGGTGGTGGGCGCCGTCAATTCGGACCTGGTCGCCCGCGGTTTCGCCAAGCTCGACTGGATGGTGGTGCGCGACTTCGCGCTGACCGAGACGGCCAACTTCTGGAAGGACAGCCGGCTGCACGAGAAGGGCGAGCTGAAGGTCGAGGACATCGGCACCGAGATGTTCTTCCTGCCGGTGGCGCTCCCCGGCGAGAAGGACGGCACGGTGACCAACACCAGCCGCATGGTGCAATGGCACGACAAGGTCTGCGAGGCGCCCGGCGACAGCCGCGCCGACATGTGGTTCGTCTACCACCTGGGCGTGCGCCTGAAGCAGCTCTATGCCGGCAGCACCGAGCCGCGCGACCAGGCCAT
The DNA here is from genome assembly GCA_964657815.1 of Vulcanimicrobiota bacterium. Classification (GTDB taxonomy): domain Bacteria; phylum Pseudomonadota; class Alphaproteobacteria; order Rhizobiales; family Beijerinckiaceae; genus RH-AL1. The sequence continues at coordinate 6,737 of CAZZWW010000115.1, forward strand.
CCAGGCGCTGACCTGGGACTATCCGACCTCCGGTCCCCACGAGGAGCCGGACGCCGAGGCCGTCCTCATGGAGATCAACGGCTACGAGGTCGCCACCGGCAAGCAGGTCGAGACCTACAAGAACCTGAAGGACGACGGCTCCACCGCCTGCGGCGGCTGGATGTACTGCGGGATCTATCCGAGCGAGGGCCACAACCGGGCTCGCTCGCGCAAGCCCGACACGCCGCAGAGCGAGACCAACCACCAGGAATGGGCCTTCGCCTGGCCCTCCAACCGCCGCACGCTCTACAATCGCGCCTCGGCCGATCCGGCGGGCAAGCCGTGGTCGGAGACCAAGAAGCTGGTGTGGTGGGACGAGGCCGAGGAGAAGTGGACCGGCACCGACGTGCCGGACTTCGAGCCGACCAAGAAGCCGAGCTACCGGCCGGACTGGTCGAAAGAGCCGCAGGGCATGGACGCGCTCGGCGGCGACAAGCCCTTCATCATGGAGGCCGACGGGCAGTGCATGCTGTTCGCACCGTCGGGCATCAAGGACGGGCCGCTGCCGACGCATTACGAGCCGCTCGAGAGTCCCGTCCCCAACCAGCTCCACCCCAACAGGCAGAGCAACCCGGTCGCCAAAAAGTGGCAGCGGGCCGGCAACGAGCTGCACGGCATGGGCGATCCGCGCTTTCCTTACGTGTTCTCGACCTACCGCCTGACCGAGCTTCACTGCGGCGGCATCCCCACCCGGATCATGCCGCACACGGCGGAGCTGCAGCCCGAGGCCTTCGTCGAGGTGTCACCGGAACTGGCCAAGGAGCTCGGCATCGAACATCTCGGCTGGACCACGCTCACAACGCTCCGCGGCGAGATCGAGGTCAAGGCCATGGTGACGGAGCGCTCGCGCCCCTTCATCATCGGCGGCAAGACGGTGCACCAGATCGGCATGCCCTACGTGTTTGGCTGGATGGGCTACGCCAAGGGCGACATCGCCAACGTCCTGCTCGCCATCACCGGCGACCCCAACGTGTCGATCCACACCACCAAGGCGATCACCTGCAACATCCGGCCGGGACGGCGGGTCATCGTCAAGCGCAGGGAGCCGGTCGATGCCTGAGCCGCACCCCGGCCGCAAGGCGCTCCAGCACGTCGCGCGCGTGCTGGAGCAGAGGCCGACGAAGGACGACCACGAGCTGTCGTTGCTCACGCAATGCCTCGCGCCCTTCCGCGCCGAGCTGATCGAGCGGAGCAAAGGCCAGGATCCCTCTCACGCGGCGCGCGAGTGCCTCACCCACCTCAACGCCATAGTCAGTGTGGTCATGGCCATGCACTTCCCGATCGGGCAGCCGCCTTGGGAGGAGTTCGAGAAGGCGCGGGCTTGGCTCGAGACGCTGGTCGAGCGGGTTGAGGGTCTGCAGCCGGCCTGAACGATCCCGCTCATGCGGCGTTTCGGTCCCACCTGACTCGAGAGCGCTGGCGTAGGACCTCGCGGTCGCTGCATGGCGCGGCTCGTTTGGGAGAAGCCCGGCCGATATTCCGTCCGGTGCGACCGGGAGACGCTGAGCATGGCC
>CAZZWW010000116.1:0-8282 GCA_964657815.1 Vulcanimicrobiota bacterium
CGCTGGTGCCGGCCGCGGGCAGCGAGGCCGGCGCCATCGCGAACATGGCGTGGAAGCGCTTGGGGAAGGCCCAGGCCACCGGCTTCGCCAGCATGGCGCCGCGCAGCGCCAGCCGGAAGCGGGCCGGGTAGGGCAGGACGCGCCCGAGCACGGCGCGGGTGAGACGGTCCATCAACGGGCGCCGGTAGGTCTTGGCGATGTGCGCCCGCGCGTGGTCGACGAGGTGCATGTAGTTCACGCCGGACGGGCACGTGGTCATGCAGGCGAGGCAGGAGAGGCAGCGGTCGACGTGCTTCACCGTCTCGGCATCGGCCGGCCGGTCGTTCTCCAGCATGTCCTTCATCAGGTAGATGCGGCCGCGCGGGGAATCGTTCTCTTCCCCGAGCAGCACGAAGGTCGGGCAGGTCGCGGTGCAGAAGCCGCAATGCACGCATTTGCGGATGATCGTCTCGCTGGAGGCGAAGGCCGGCTGCTCGAGGAGGTCCGGCGCGAAATCGGTCTGCATGATTAGCTCTCGAGGCCGAGACGGCCCCTGTTGAGGAGGAGCAGGGGATCGAAGCTGGTCTTCACCCGCCGCGACAGCGCGGCGAGCGGGCCGGGCTGCGGCTGGAACACGGGCGTCGCCGCGCGCACCGACGGGTCGGCGCGCACCAGCGTGGCGTGGCCGCCGTGCGGCGCCAGCGCGGCGCGGATCGCCGCAGCATGGGCGTTTGCGCCTTCGAGGCCGAGCCAGACGAGGCCGCCGGCCCAGTCGTAGTACCAGCGCGCCAGCGGCACCTCGGCCCGGCGGAGGTCGGCGACGAAGGCGGCGCCCTCGCTCGGCGCGGTGGAGACCTTCCAGATCGGGCCGGCGAGGTCGGCGAGCGGCTCGACGTCGCGCAGGGCCGCCCAGAACAGGCGCGAGGCGCGCTCGCCGAGGTCGTCGACGTCGCCGCGCGGGCCGAAATGGGCGACGAGATCGTCGTAGCGCGTGTCGACCGACACCGAGGGACCTTCGAGCCGCAGGGCGAGGCAGCAGCCGGCGGCCATGCCCGCGTGGGCGCCGTCCGGCAGGCAGGCGTAGCTCGACACCTCGTGCGGCAGGCCGCAGGCTTCGCGCAACGCCGCCAGCGCCGCCGCCTCGTCGAGGCCGTAGAGCAGGAAGGTGCGCTCGGTCTCGGCGCGCGGCAGCACCTTGATCGAGATCTCGGTCATGACGGCAAGCGTCCCAAAGGAGCCGGCGATGAGCTTCGAGAGATCGTAGCCGGTGACGTTCTTCATTACCTGGCCGCCGGACTTGAAGATCTCGGCGCGCCCGGACACGGCGCGGAAGCCGAGCACGTGGTCGCGCGCGGCGCCGGCCTTGATGCGCCGCGGGCCGCCGGCGTTGACGGCGACGGCGCCGCCGAGCGTGCCGGTGGAGTTGCCGCGCCACAGCTTGGAGGGATCCATCGGCTCGAAGGCGAGCTCCTGGTGGTTCTCCTCGAGCAGCTTGGCGATGTCGGCCATCGGCGTGCCCGGCCGCGCCGTCATCACCAGTTCGGAGGGTTCGTAGAGGGTGATGCCGGTGAGGCCGCTGGTGTCGATCTGCGCCGCCGCCTCGACCGGGCGCCCGAGCCCGCGCTTCGAGCCGTGGCCGAGGATCTCGACCGGGCGCTCCTCTTCCAGCGCGTCCCGCACGGCGGCGAGAACCTCGTCCTCGTCGCGAGGCTTCAGGGTGTCCATCGCACCTTAGAAGCGCGCCAAGCTGCGAAAGGCAAGGCGGCAAAGCGGCTTGGTCGCGAGGCGCTTCGGCCTATTCCGCCGCGGCCGGGGTCGGCTCGTGGTGAACGGTGCGCTCGGGCGTCTCGAGATGCGCGTCCTCGATCGTCTCGCGCGGCTTGCCGACGACCAGGCGCGATCCCCGGCCGTAGGTGAAGAACGCCCAGGCCCAGTTCGTGAAGACCATGATGCGGTTGCGGAACCCGATCAGCAGCAGCAGATGGACCAGCGACCACGCCAGCCACGCCGGCCGCCCGGTGAGCTTCATGCCGCCGAGCACCGCGATCGCGTGCGAGCGGCCGATCACCGCCATCGTGCCGAGGTTGGTGTACTTGAACGGCCCCGGATGCTTGGTCGCGCCGATGCGGCTCGCCACCACCTTGGCGACATAGGCGCCCTGTTGCTTGGCGACGGGCGCCAGCGCCGGCAGCGTCTTGCCGTCCTTGGTCTTGTAGCTCGACACGTCGCCGATGGCGAAGATCTCGGGGTGGCCGGGCACCGAGCAGTCGCTCGTGACCTCGATGGCGTTGTTCTTGGCCGCCTTGGCGTCGAGCCATTGCGCCACCGGTTCGGCGCGGGTGCCGGCCGCCCAGAACACGTTGGCCGCCTCGATCCGGTGGCCCTTCACGGTGATGCCGTGGGCGTCGATGCTCTCGCAGGGCGCGTCGAGCCGTACCTCGACGCCGAGGTTCTCCAGCGCCGTCTTGGCGTAGGCCGACAGCTTGGGCGGAAACTCGCCCAAGATCTTCGAGGCCGCGTCGACCAGCACGATGCGCGCCTTCGAGGGGTCGATGTGGCGGTACTCGGCCTTGAGCGTCGCCCGCGACAGTTCGGCCAGCGAACCGGCGAGCTCGACGCCCGTCGGGCCGCCGCCGACGACGACGAAGGTGGTCAGCGCCTGCACCTCCGCCGGATCGGTGCGCGTCTCGGCCCAGTCGAAGGATTCGAGGATGCGGCGGCGGATCTGCAGCGCGTCGGGCAGCGTCTTGAGCACGGCGGCGTGCTTGGCCCACTCGTCGTGGCCGAACCAGGCGTAGGCCGAGCCGGTGGCCAAGATCAGGTAGTCGTAGTCGATCGAGCCGGTGTCGCGCACGCAGACCTGGCGCTTGACCTTGTCGACGCCCTCGACGTCGCCGAACACCACCGAGACGTTCTTGTGCGTGCCGAGCAGCGCGCGGATCGGCGAGGCGATGTCGGAGGGCGCCAGCGCCGCCGTCGAGACCTGGTAGAGCAGCGGCTGGAACAGGTGGTGGTTGGTTCGGTCGATCAGCACCAGCTCGACGTCGAGCTTGGCGATATGCATCGCCGCCTGCAGGCCGCCGAAGCCGCAGCCGACGATCGCGACGATCGGCTTGCCGGCTTGCGTGCGGGTGAACAGGGCGGGCTCGTTCTCGGTCGGCATGGCTGGCTCCATGGGGCTGGCCGGATCGCTCGGCGCCGATCGAACGAGGCGCCGTCGGATCGACGGTCTGAGGGTGGCGACGTCGGGGTCGCACTTGCAAGGTCACCTTAGAAGATAATCCGTTTCGCAGCTGCAGCAATTTTTGTTCGCAGTTGCGAAGAAAAGCTTTGGGCCAGCCCGGGACAAGCTTGCGGCGCGAGGATGAGCGGCGCCCTCGCGAGCCACGCCCGTGCTGTCCACCACCGCCGCCTATCTCTCGATCTCGAACAACCTCGCCAAGCAGCAGGCGTCGACGGCGTCGGACCCGCAGGTCAAGAACGACACGGCCTATTACCTCGCCAATATCGGCAAGGTGACGAGCGTCGCCGCCTTCGTCGGCGACTACCGGCTCTTCTCCTATGCCATGAAGGCCTACGGCCTGGAGGATATGAACTACGCCAAAGGCTTGATGACCAAGGTGCTCAACGGCGGCACGACAAGTTCGACCGCGCTCGCCAACACTCTGACCGACAAGCGTTATCTCGCCTTCGCCCAGGCCTTCGACTTCGCCGGCAAGGGCACGGCCGCCACCCAGGCCACGTCGGCGACGACCGGCGCCACGGCCAAGTACGTCGAGCAGTCGCTGGAGGACAAGCAGGGCCAGCAGAACCAGGGCGTGCAGCTCGCGCTCTACTTCACCCGCAACGCCGCCTCGATCACCAACATCTACGGCCTGCTCGCCGACAAGAACGTGCTCAAGGTCGTGCAGACGGCCTTCGGCCTGCCGGCCTCGGCGACGGCCGACATCGACTCCCAGGCCGCGACCCTCAAGAAATTCGTCAGCGTCTCGGACCTCCAGGACCCTGCCAAGGTCCAGAAGATCGCCGAGCGCTTTACCGCGATGTGGGATCTCGGCGGCAACAACACCTCGTCCGACGTCGCCAACGTCACCCAGATCTTCGCCGCTTCGTCGTCGTCGACCGGCTTCAGCAGCGACCTCCTGCTCAGCCTCCAGGGCCTGAAGCTCGGGGGTGCATGAGCATGCGCACCAACCTCTACGTCTCGATGTCCGGCCAGATGGCGCTGGAGAAGCGTCTCGCCACCGTCGCCTCGAACATCGCCAACATGAACACCGCCGGCTTTCGCGCCGAGGGCGTTTCCTTCTCCTCCGTCCTCTCGAAGGCCGGCGACCGCCCCGCCGCCTACGTCTCCACGGGCACCGACTACGTGTCGCGCGCGGCGGGATCGGTGACCAAGACCGACAATCCGCTCGATGTCGCGATCCAGGGCGACGCCTTCTTCGCCGTGAAGACGCCCGACGGGACCGCCTACACGCGCGACGGACGCCTGCAGATGACGCCCGGCGGCCAACTGCAGACGCTCAACGGCTATCCCGTGCTCGACGCCGGCGGTGCCCCGATGCTGCTGAACACCGACGCCGGTCCTCCGATGGTCGCCGCCGACGGGATGATGACGCAGAACGGGCAGCAGGTCGGCGCGATCGGCCTGTTCTCGCTGCCGGCCGACGCCACGCTGACACGCTTCGACAATTCGGCCGTGTTCACGGACAAGGCGGCGGTGCCGGTGCTCGACTTCTCGCAGAACAACGTCGTGCAGGGCTTCAGCGAGGGGTCGAACGTCAACCCTGTCCTCGAGATGACCAAGCTGATCGAGATCCAGCGCGCCTTCGACGGCCTCGCCAGCACCACCCAGTCGAGCGAGGGCAGCCTCACCGACGCGATCAAGACGCTTGGGTCGACCTCGTGAGCGGGACACGGCCGTGAACGCGCTGGAACGGCTCGCCGACACCGCGGCGCGGCTTGCGGCACCGGGCGCGCTGGTCGACGTGTTCGGCACCGTCTGCTCGGTCTCGCCCTCGACCTACCGCGTGCGCGGGCTCTCGTCCTTCGTCCGCCTCGGTGATTGCGTCGCCATCGCCGAGGCCCGCGACGTCCGCCACGGCGAGGTGGTTCGCGTCGAGGCCGACGCGGTCACGGTGAAGCCGTTCGGCGCGATCGTCGACGTCGGGCTCGGTTCGTCGGTGGTCAAGGCGAACGGGGTCACCGTGGCGCCCGCGCCGTCGTGGCGCGGCCGCATCGTCGATGCACTGGGGCGCCCGCTCGACGGGCTCGGCCCGCTGGAGACCGGGCCGGAGCACCGTTCCATTCACGCCGAGCCGCCGCCGGCGCTCGGTCGCGGGCGGGTCAAGGAGCCGGTGCGCAGCGGCGTGCGTGTGCTCGACATCTTCACGCCGCTCTGCCACGGCCAGCGCATCGGCATCTTCGCCGGCTCGGGCGTCGGCAAGTCGACGCTGCTCGGCATGATGGCGGCCTGCAAGGGCTTCGACACGGTGGTGATCGCGCTCGTCGGCGAGCGCGGCCGCGAGGTGCGCGAGTTCATCGAGGAGTCGCTCGGAGCCAACCGTGCCCTCGCCGTCACCGTGGTGGCGACCGGCGACGACAGCGCGCTGATGCGCAAGATGGCGCCGCTGACGGCGATGACGATCGCCGAGAGCTTTCGCGACCGCGGCGACAAGGTGCTGCTGATGGTCGACAGCGTCACGCGCTACGCCCATGCCGCACGCGACGTCGCGCTGTCGGCGGGAGAGCCGGCGGTGGCGCGCGGCTATGCGCCGAGCGTCTTCACCGACCTGCCCAAGCTGCTCGAGCGCGCCGGGCCAGGAGAAGAACGGCTTGGCCCGGACGGGTCGGGATCGATCACCGGCCTCTTCGCCGTGCTCGTCGACGGCGACGACCACAACGACCCCGTCGCCGACTGCATCCGCGGCACGCTCGACGGCCACGTCGTGCTCGACCGCGCCATCGCCGATGCCGCCCGCTATCCCGCCGTCAACGTGCTCGGCTCGATCTCGCGCCTGGCCCACCAGGTCTGGACGGCCGACCAGCGCACGCTCGTCACCAAGCTGCGCGCGATGATCGCGCGCTACGAGGGCACGCGCGACCTGCGCCTGATGGGCGGCCTGCAGGCCGGGGTCGACGCCGATCTCGATCAGGCGGTGGCGCTGACGCCGCTCATCTACGAGGCCCTGTCGCAGGGTCCGACCAACCCGCCGAGCACCGACGCCTTCCGCGAACTCGCCGAAGCGCTGAACAGGACGCGATCATGACTGCTCCCAAGAGCTCGCCCAAGCCGGCCCAAGCGGCGTTCCGCTTCACCGGCGACCATGCGCTGGGCGTCACCGGGCTGGGGCTCGCGGTCGCCTCCGCCGCCTTCGGCATCGGCATGACGCTGCACGGGCCGGCGTCGTCGCTGGGCACGGGCAAGGACTTCACCGTCTTCGCGCAGCTTGCGCCGCGCCGGGCCGACGGCGGCGAACGCCAGGTGCTCGCCGGCCGCGCCAAGGTGGGCACGGAGGATCTCGACATGACCGCCACGGCGTCGATCCCGAAGGCCGAGGTCGACGCGCCCGACGCCGGCGACGGCGCGATCATTCCGGCCGTCACGTTGGAGGCGGTCGGCACGGACAGCGCCACGGTGGCGATCGAGGGCCGCACCCGCGTGGTGCGCGTCGGCGACGAGGTGCCCGGCGCCGGCCAGGTCATCGCCATCCTTGCCGGCGCGCGTCCCGCGCTGAAGACCTCGCGCGGGCTGATCGTCCCGGCGGCGGAGTAGGGGGCCGGTCCTTCGCCCGGGAGCGGGAGAAGGACCGATCCGAGGCCGGTTTCCTCGCAGCCCGGCGGACCGGAACCAGCCGCTTCCCCGGTCACTTGACGTGCGTGACGGCTCGGTCTGCACCGGGCCGCGCCGCATCCGCGCCGCAACAATGCATGTGGCAGTCGCGAGGGGGTGTGTCCCCCCTGTGTCGCCGTCCGCCGACATGGCCTTGGCCCGATCGACCGGGGAGGACTCGCCAAGGCCAGCCTGGAGCAAGCTCGGTCGCGCAGAGTCGAAGGGTCAACAAAGACCCGTGGACCCCCATGGAGCCGATCCAGCTCTTCGATCTCGCCGCGCGCAAGAGCGCCTGGCTGGCCGCGCGACAGGCCACGCTGGCCGGCAACGTGGCCAACGCCAACACGCCGGGCTACCACGCCAAGGACATCGCGCCCTTCGCCGACGTGCTCGCCAAGACGCAGCTCGAGCTGTCGTCGACCAGCGGCGGGCATCTGTCGTTGGCCAGCACCGGCGGCGCCGGTAGCGGCGGCACGCGCGAGGAGGCCAACGCCTTCGACGTGTCGGAGAGCGGCAACAGCGTCGGCGTCGAGGGCGAGATGCTCAAGGCCGGCGAGGTCAACCACGACTACGCGATGACGACCAACATCGTGAAGACCTTCCACGCCATGCTCATGGCGAGCCTGAAGGAATAGTTGGGGGATGATCGATCCGCTCGCAGCCTCGCTGAAGATCGCCGCCTCGGGCCTGTCGGCCAATTCGGCGCGCCTGCGCATCGCCTCGGAGAACATCGCCAACGCCCGCTCGACGGCGGCGACGGCGGACGCCGACCCCTATCGGCGCAAGACCATCACCTTCGAGAACGCGCTCGACGCCGCCAGCGGCGCCGACCTCGTGCAGGTGGCGGACGTCGGCACCGACCAGTCGCCCTTCGTGGTCGAGCACGATCCCGGCAATCCGGTGGCCGATGCGAAAGGGTTCGTAAAGCTCCCGAATGTTAACCTTATTACCGAGATGGCCGACATGCGCGAAGCCAACCGCGCCTACGAAGCCAACCTTCAGGTCGTCAAGCAGTCCCGCGACCTGATCTCGATGACCATCGACCTCCTGAAAGGTACGTGATGATAGCCGCGCTTCCGCTGATCACCTCGGCCGTCGGATCCCTGTTCGGGTCGAGCGCTCCGGCCGCGAGCCCCGCCGCGACGGGCGCGGCCGGCGACAGTTTCTCGTCGCTGCTCGCCTCCTTCTCCAAGGACACGGTCGGCGCGATGAAGACCGGCGAGCAGATGTCGATCTCCGGCATCCAGGGCAACGCCACGACGCAGTCGGTCGTCGAGGCCGTGATGTCGGCGCAGGAGAAGCTGCAGACCGCCCTGGCGGTCCGCGACAAGGCCGTCAGCGCGTTCAACGACATCACCCGCATGTCGATCTGAGGACCTGAACCCATGCGAGCCCTGACGATCGCCGCCACCGGCATGAACGCGCAGACGACCAACGTCGAGGTCATCGCCAACAACATCGCCAACATCAA
>CAZZWW010000117.1:0-8258 GCA_964657815.1 Vulcanimicrobiota bacterium
CCAGGTGGTGATCGCCGGGCCGCCCAACGCCGGCAAGTCGACCCTGCTCAATGCGCTGGCGCGACGCGAGGCGGCGATCGTCTCGGCGATCGCCGGCACCACGCGCGACCCGATCGAGGTGCATCTCGACCTCGCCGGCTGCGCGGTGACGCTGGTCGACACCGCCGGGCTGCGCGACAGCGCCGACGCGGTGGAGCGGATCGGGGTGACCCGCGCCCGCGAGCGCGCCGAGGCGGCCGACCTCGTGCTGTGGCTGGGCGACGAGGCGCCGGATTTTCCTGCGCCGGTTTGGTGGATCGCGGCGAAGAGCGACCTGCTGGGCGAAGCGGTTCCTTCTCCCGCTCGCGGGAGAAGGGGGCCCGACGCAGCCGGGTCGGATGAGGGCGCCGAGGCCAAGGCCGCCACGCCGACCGGCGCCTCTTCATCTGAAATGCCTTCGTCCGACCCCGTTTCGCGGGGCCACCTTCTCCCGCGAGCGGGAGAAGGGATGCTCCCCCTCAGTGCCGTCACGGGCGACAACATGGACCTGCTCGTCGCCCGCCTCACCACCTTCGCGGCAAGTCTCGCCCGCGGCGGTACCGGCCTGCTGGCGCGGGCGCGTCATCGCGAGGCTTTCGCCGCCGCTCTCGACGCACTCGACACGGCGGCCGCCGTGCCGGCGCCGCCGGTGGAGATCCTCGCCGAGCACCTGCGTGCGGCGCGCTTCGCGCTGGAACGGCTGATCGGCGCGGTCGACGTCGAGGACATCCTCGGCGACGTGTTCTCTCGCTTCTGCATCGGCAAGTAGCGGGCGAAGCCGGGCGAGGAGCGATCGCCTTCCCTCTGCGAGCGGCATCTGCCGCAAGTCTAGTCGTCACCGGCTTGGTTTAAATCAATCGTAAATACCCATTCATATTTACGGCGGCGCGGCGGCATGCGACGACAGGCTTAGACTTGTATTTTGGCTTTGCGTACCGGAGTTCGCGTGATGCGTTCGAGATTTTTCCTCGCCGCCGTCCCTCTTCTGTGGGGCGCCTCGGCGGCGCATGCCACCGTCCATGTGGCCATCGATCTCACCCACCAGCGCATGCACGTGGACGGCGACGAAGGTTCCCACGACTGGCCGATCTCTTCGGCGCGCTCGGGCTTCTCGACGCCCGGCGGCAGCTACGCGCCGACGCATCTCGAGCTGATGCACTATTCCAAGAAATACCACATGTCGCCGATGCCCCACGCGATCTTCTTCCGCGGCGGCTACGCCATCCACGGTACCTATTCGACCGGCTCGCTGGGACGCCCGGCGTCGCACGGCTGCGTACGCCTTTCGCCCGGCAACGCGGCGACGCTTTACGCGATGGTGCAGCACGAGGGTGCACGCATTTCGATCAGCGGATCGCCGCCGGCATCGGCGCCCTTCGCCATCGCCCGCCATCGCAGTCACGGCTACGAGGACGAGACCGCGAGCTACGCGGACGGCGACGGCTTCGAGGCGCCGCGCCGGTCTCGCCGCTACGCTTCGCCGGCCTATCCGGGCTACGGGTACGGCGGCTACAACGAAGGCTACGGCGGACAGCCCGCCTCTTACGGCTACGACGCGACGTCGCTGTTGCCGTTCTAGCCGCATCCGTCTTTGTGGCACGAAAGGCGCGGGGATCCCTGAAATCGCCGCGGCGAAGCCATTGTCGTTTACGGGTTAACGGTTCGCGTGGGAGGAAGGCGCCAACGTCCCAGGCTTGGCGACTCACTTTCAGAGGCTTCGCATGCGAACGATTCTGTCCGCCCTTCTCGGCTCCGCGCTCGTCGGAACCGGACCCTTGGCGCTCGCCGCGCCGGCTTCCGCCGCCGCGACCGTGACCATCGATCTCGCGACCCAGCGCATGCATGTCGATTCGGCGCAGGGCACCTTCGACTGGTCCGTCTCGACCGCACGCGAAGGTTACGTGACGCCGACCGGCACGTTCCAGCCGGAGCGCCTCGCCGAGGTGTACCACTCCAAGAAGTACGACAACGCGCCGATGCCGCACGCCGTGTTCTTCTATTACGGCTTCGCCATCCACGGCACCAACGAGGTGCGCCACCTCGGGCATCCGGCCTCGCACGGCTGCGTCCGGCTGGCGCCGGGCAACGCCACCAAGTTCTTCAACATCGTGAAGGCCGAGAGCGCCAGCATTACGATCACCGGCACGCCGCCGGGCCAGGCCCCCTACGCGGCGGTAGCCGATGCCGGCACGAAATCGGGCGGCTTCCTGTCGTTCCTGGGCTTCTAGGATGCGCAGGCGCCCGATCGCCTGGATCGGCGCGGCGCTGCTCGTCGCTGCGGCTTCGCTGCCCGCCGCCGCCGATATCGGTGCCGAGCCGCCGGCCGTCGACCTGCCGGGCGGGGGCGTGCCCTGCGGCGCGCCCGTCGTGCAGAGCTTCCCCTCGGTGTGGCAGGGCCGCTTCCAGGGCGGCTACTCGCACTACGTCGGCGAAGGCGGCCCGATCGTGCTCGATTGGCGCGACGAGCGGCTGTGCTTCCCCGATCGCGGCAGCTGCCGGCGCTACATCGCCGACATGCGGCACGACTTCCATAAGCCCGAAGGCTACTTCACCTGCCTGCCGATCCGCTGAGATGTTCGAAGCGCTGAAGCGGTTCATCGCCGACGTGTCGAGCCGGCCGGAAGACGAGTCCGGGTTCGCGCCCGATGACTATCGGCTGGCCACCGCGGCGCTGCTGGTCCACGTCGCCAACGTCGACGGCCGGATCGATGGCGCCGAGCGCGTCAGGCTTCGCGAGGTGATCGAGCAGCGTTTCGGCCTCGACGCCGCCGCCACCACCCGGCTTATCGAGAAGGCCGAGGAGAGCGATCGCGAGGCGGTCGACTTCTTCCACTTCACCAACGTGCTCAAGCGCCAACTCGACGACGCGGGGCGCCACCGCATCATCGAGATGATGTGGGATGTCGTCTTCGCCGACGGTGACGTGTCCGAGTTCGAGGAGAACGTGGTGTGGCGTATCGCCGAGCTGCTCGGCGTGCCCACGCGCGACCGCGTTGCCCTGCGCCAGAAGGTGGCGGAGGAGGAGCACGCGGCGTCCGAGCATCCCGGGCCGTGGGCGGGATCGCCGGCGAAAGGCTAAGCCCTGCTTCGAAGGACGTCGTTCCGGGGCGCCGAAGGCGAACCGGAACCGGTGTCCTTCGTCCTAGCAAGGCAAGCGAGAGCACACACGGTTCCGGGTTCTCGCTGGCGCGAGCCCCCGCATCACGCCGGGAGGGGCTCGTGACGCGTCTCCTTGCCATGCGCTTGGTGCTTGCTCACAATGCCTCGGCGGCGTCACGCGTCGCCGGAGTGTCCGAGTGCCCGTTTCCGATCCCACGCGCCGCGAGATGCTCGCGCTGGCCGCCGGCGCGCTGGCCACGACGGCTGCTCCGGCGGCTCGTGCCGCCGCAGACACGACCTTGAAAGCCGCCGCCGACGCCGGCGGCCTGACTTTCGGCTCGGCCGGCGGCAACGAGGTCTTCACCGACGACCCGTATCGGCAGCTCTTCACCGCGCAGGCGGCGCTGTTCACGCCGGAGAACGCGCTCAAGTTCGACGCGCTGCAGCCGCGCGAGGGCGTGTTCAATCTCGCTCCCGCGGATGCGCTCGTCGACGGCGCGGTGCGCTACGGCCTTCGCGTGCGCGGCCATACGCTGGCCTGGAACGACTGGCCGCCGGCATGGCTCAAGCCGCTCTCGCATGCCGAACTGGAGCGCGTCTTCGAGGCCTATCTCGAGCGCGTCGTGCCCCATTTCGCCGGACGCATCGCCTCGTGGGACGTGGTCAACGAGCCGTTTTGGCTCGGCAAGGACAGGCCCGGCACCTTCCGGCCCGGCCCCTGGTACAATTCCATGGGGATCGACTACATCTTCCGCGCCTTCCGCCGCACCGCCGCGCTCGATCCCGCGGCCAAGCTGGTGCTGAACGAGGCCTGGACCGAGAGCGACGACCCGGTGGGGCGCGCCGTGCGGCACTCGCTTCTGAACCTGGTCGACCGCATCCAGGACAAGGGGCTGCGGCTCGACGGCATCGGCCTGCAGGGCCACCTGCTGCCGCAGCTGCCGCACGATTTCAGTGCCTTCGCCGACTTCCTGCACCAGCTCGCCGAGCGCAAGGTCGAGATCCTGATCACCGAGTTCGACGTCGACGACGAGAGCTTCCCCGACGACGAGTCCGCGCGCGACAAGGCCGTCGCCGCTTATGCCAGCGGCTTCCTGCGCGCCGCCCTTGCGGTGCCGGCGGTCTCGAGCGTGATCACCTGGGGTCTCGCCGACCGTTACACCTGGTGGAACGATCCCTCGACCATGGTGGCCCACGGCGCGACACGCCTCGCCCGCCCCCTGCCCTACGACGACATGCTGGAGAAGAAGCCGCTGTGGCACGCCATGGCCGAGGCGTTCCGGGCGCGCCGTCCGGCCAGAGGTTAAGGCCGACCCGTTTTTCATGCCCCGAGGCTCGTCATTTCGGATGGAGCGGAGCGGAAGCTTGGAACCCATTCCCTTAGGGAAAGGGAGCAAGACTTGAACCGCAATGGATTCCGGGTTCGCCCCGGAATGACAACGACCGAGTGCTTGAACACCGGGATCGGCTCGACGCTTGCCACGCCGCGTCGTTGCGTCGACACTCCGGCCATGCGCCACATCCGCTTCGCGTTCTTTGCCTTTCTAGCCCCCTTGGGGCCGCTGCCGGCCGCCGCGCAAGGCGCATCCCCGCCTGTCGCCAAGCCGGCGCAGCCGAGCCCGGCCGCGATCTCCGCCGACATGACGGCGACGCTGCGCAAGGCCGGCTTCACCGACCTGCAGATCATGCCGAACTCGGTCTTCGTGCGCGGCAAGGACAAGGCCGGCAACCCGGTCGCCATGGTGCTCAACCCGGGCTCGATGACCGATATGGTGACCCTCGACCCGCACAGCGGCTCGGCAGCCGGCGGCAACGGAGACGGGACGCTGACCGGGTCGGCCACCTTCGCCACCGTGCTGCCGAGCGAGAAGCTGGCCTCCCGCATCATCGGCACGGACGTCACCGACAAGGCGGGGAGCGTGCTGGGCACGATCCGCGACATCGCCGTCGACCACGGCGGCGTCCACGCCTACGTGCTGCGCGTCGGCGGCCTGCTCGGCATCGGCGAGCATTTCGCCGCGGTGACGCCCACCGCGATCACGCTCACCTTCGACGAGGGCTCGGGGCGCTACAAAGCGACGATGGACGCCACCCCGGATCAGATGAAGGCGGCGCCCGAGTTCAAGTACGGCGACGTCGACGAGGCCAAGAAGTAGCCGATCAGGCGCCGATCAGCTGCGGCACCAGCTCCTGCTCGTCCACCGTCCGACGCGGCGCAGGCGCGATGCGCCCGCCCTCGGCGGCCTGCAGCGCCTTCGCGAGCGTCGTCGCGACCGCCTCGCCCCCGGCGAGACAACGCATCATCGGCTGCGGCTCGGTGACGTGCCAGGCCCGCGCGTGCGGCCAGAGCTTGAGGTAGGGCATGCGGTTGCCCGCCTTCAGCACCAGCGCGATGTCGGCGGTGCCGTCGCGATTGACCGCCACGGCGGTGCTGGCGATCTGGCTCATTGGGATCGACAACGTCGCCGGCAGGGCGAGGCCGTAACGCAGGATCACCCGGCGGTTCGTGATCGTGTAGCGCGAGCGGCCGATCAGCCAGGCGGCGGTGGTGAGGATCGCCAGCGCGAAACCCGTGATCGCCGCCAGCGGCACGCTGTCGTGAAGCGCCTGTCCCAGCGGCATCGCCTTCATCCAGGCCTGGTAGGCGTCGAGGACGAAGAGCAGGCCGAAGTAGGCGGTGACGCCGCGCAGGTGCATCGCGTCGCGGGCGACGCGGCGCCACGACGGCTTGCCAGTCCACACGATGCTTTCGCCCGGCGCGAGCGCGTTGCCGTTGCGGATGTCTTCCTCGAGGAGAGCGTTCACAGGATCGCATCCTTGTAGGGGGCGGAGTACATGTGGCCGCCGGCCCAGAAGCCGTTGACCATGTCTTCCTCGCGGGCGGTGATGACGTCGGGCTTGCGGATGGTGGGAGCGAGCCTGAACTGCGCGCCGGTGATCGCGTCGCAGCGGAAGCCCGGCGACCCGGCGCGCAGCGAGCAGTAGAAGATCGGCACCAGGCGGATGCCCTGCCCATCGTTCAGCTCGACCTCGAGGTAGCGCGGGATCTTCGATTCGTCGTCGTACCAGACGTCGACGCAGAGCCCTGCATCGGCGAAGTCCAGACCCAGCGCGCGCAGACCGCGCGGATCCAACCCGGGATCGACGCACTTCAAATGCGGCGTCTTGCGCAGCGGCTGCAGGCACGGTGCGCCGCTGAGCAGGAGGAACGGCTCGTCGCGGCGCAGCGTGTAGGAGCTCGGCCCGATGCCGGCGAGCAGCGGCTCGCCGACAGGGTAGAGCGGCGCGCCAGGATACATCTCGCGCGGCTGGGCCGCGAGCTCGCGGCGCTCGTATTCCTGCGGCAGGGTCACCTCGGTGCCTTCGAGCCGCGTGTAGGTCTTGGGCGGCGGCATGTCCGGCCAGCCGACGATGCTGTGGCGCACCGTCGGGATGGCCTCCTCGAGCGGGTAACCCTCACGCTTGCTCTCGCGCTGGAGGTACCAGACGAGGACGAACCAGGCGAGGACGGTGGCGGCGATCAGGACCTGGGCGAGATCGATCTGGGTCGTGAAAACGCCGATCATGGTTTGGCTGCCTCCGTACCAGGGGTGTTCTGGATGGGATTCTTGATCGCGGCTTCGACCATGTCGTGGTTGATGGCCGACGATCCTTCAGGGTCGGCGTCCTTCGCTTTCGGATCCTTGCCGACGAGGCCTGGATAATCCTTGATCATGTTGGCGCCGTTGAGGGGCTGCGGCAGACGGTAGTGGCAGGTGCTGCAGGTCAGCAGCGCGTTGCCGGGCTGCTGGCCCTTCTGCGTGTCGGGGATCACCGGCATGGCCGTGGGATGCACGAGGGTGCGCTGCTGCGGAATGACCTGGGCCAGCGGCAGCAGGTAGTTGCGGTTGAGATCGCGGATGAAACGCAGCGCGTAATATCCGGTCCATCGCATCGGCGTCGACTGTTTCCAGTCCTCGAAGACGGACGTGTTGAGGTGGCAGTAGTTGCAGTTCACGCCGATCGAGAGCGAATACTGCATCATCATCTCGTAGATGCGCGTCGGCACGACGACGTCGGCGACGTCGTGGGTTCGCATCGCGGTGGTCGACTGCGCCGCCACCGGGTTGTCCTGGAGGTAGTATTCGGCGTAGCCGGCGTTGGGGAAGAAGGTCGAGACGGTGTCGGCGGCCTCGTTCCAGTGATCGCGTTTGCTGACGAACTGCTTGACCGGCGCCGGAACGCGCGGCCACCACACCTCGGCCGGCACCGGCTGGCCGCGGTGGCACGTGTAGCAGGTGACGCCCGCCGGATTGACGTGGGTCGACCAGGCCGAGTTGATGTAGCGCGTCATCTCGAACATGCGCCGCGCCGCCAGCTTCGTCGGCTTCTCGTCCGACGCGAAATCCTTGGTGTCGTGGCAGAAGGCGCAGCCTTGCTGCGGCGCCACCCAGTTGGTGACGG
The DNA here is from genome assembly GCA_964657815.1 of Vulcanimicrobiota bacterium. Taxonomy (GTDB): domain Bacteria; phylum Pseudomonadota; class Alphaproteobacteria; order Rhizobiales; family Beijerinckiaceae; genus RH-AL1. The sequence continues at coordinate 7,561 of CAZZWW010000117.1, forward strand.
CCTGCTGCAGCCGCATGAAATCGGCGGCCGAGAGGTCGGTCAGCACCTTGACGTTCTTGTACTGCTCGGTGGCCTTGGGGCCGCCTTGGGCCGCCGGCGGCAGCGGCTCGGGCACGATCGCGTTGATCGGCTCCTTGGCGGCGCGGCTCTCGAACTGGACCGCCTGCTCGCCGCGGAACCCCATCTGGGTGCCGTGGAACCCGGGACGGTGCCAGTCCGGCACGATCACGGCGAGGACGCCGGCACCGACGAGACCGGCACCGACGATGAGCGTAACGATCTTCATCGCGGCACCACGATATAGGGCTGCTTCACGTCGATCGCGCCTTTCGGTTCGGCCGGCAGATGCTGGTAGATGCTCGGGTATTCCGGCGCGATGCCGTGCTTGACGCCCCAGAGGTACCAGTTGTCGACGACGGTGCCGGTGATGAGGATGCCGATGCCGCCGGTCAGCGTCGTCAGGGTGGCGAACCACCAGCCCCAACGATGGATCGACTCGTAGGTGGCGTTGAAGCCCATGGTCCAGCGCCAGAACAGGCCGGCGCGTTCGGCCGCGGTGCCGCGATCGACGATCTCGTGGGTCTCGCGATCACCGCCGAACTTGGTGACGGCGAGGATGGTGCCGCCGTGCATGCCGAACAGCACCGCCGACCCGTAGAGGAAGGTGATCGAGAGCATGTGGAACGGATTGTAGAAGA